>JAKAGN010000009.1 GCA_021815525.1 Deltaproteobacteria bacterium | reverse complement strand
TCCAAAATTGAAAGTGTTTTGGAAAGGGAGAGAGGGGGTGCTGGCCGGGGTCCCCGGGCGATCGCAGATCGGCTGGGGTGGAGGAGAGGGAGGGAAGAACCTTTTATTCATAAAAGGTTTTCCCGCCCTCCCCCGCAAATCCTTTCTTTGAAATTAGAAATGGTATAAGGCGGCCCGGCTCATTGTTCTCTTTCCGACACCTTGTCCATGAGGGTGTCCACCTCGGCCGCCAGCTCATCGCGGGCCTCGGGAACCTCCCACACGTGCTTGAAGACGACGAGGTCCTCGACATCCGGCAAGGGCGGGCCTTCCTTCCGGAGCAGGGCGCGGGCGCGGGCCAGCTTGTAGAGGGCTTTGAGCTTGCGCCCCGAAAGCCGGCAGTTTGCCTGGAACGAGTGAAGCTCCCGCACCATGGTCGTAAAGCCCTGGAAGAAGGCTTCGGTGGGGGCCATGTCCAGGAAGGGCCGCTTCGGGTCCCGCCGGTCGAAGGGGGCCAGGCACAGGGCCCGGGTCAGGAGGAGCACGTCGTTGATGCATGCCGGGGCCCCTGCCGTCCAAAGGCCCCTTTCGCGCCGCTTCTTCGCCAGGTCGTAAAGATCGGGGGCGGCCCCGCAGCTTCGCGCCATACCCTCGAGGTTTCCGTAGGATGTGTCCAGCTGGAAGCCCTCCTTCCTCCACGCGCGCTCCACCACGTGGAGAAAGCCGGGCTCGCCGTCCATGGAATCCTCCGATTTCCCGGGATCGAGGGATATGTCGGGAAAATAGAGCCTTAGGCTCATGCGGTCGTACACCGCCGCCAGCTCGTTTTCCCCCGGCGGATCGTTGGCCGCCATCACGATCACGGCCAAATCCGCCGGCAGAAGCCGCCCCTCCGAGTGGAACGCGCGGTCCGAAAGAAGGGTCAGGATGCCGTGGAGGAGGCCCGAGCCCGCCTTGAATATCTCGTCGATGAATGCGGCCCGGATGCCCGGCCCGGTCAGCATCCCCGTGTCGTTCCTGAGCATCTTGCCCCGGTACATGGCCGGTATGGAAAAGGGGCCGCATATCTCCTCGGGCGTGGTGAGCCGGGTCAAGAGGTAGTGGAAAAAGCCGCCCATTTTCCGGCCATCCCGGGCCGTTTTACCGCCTTCGCCGCCGGGATCCTGGCGGCCCTCGCCAAGGCCCAGGGCCTCGAAAAACTCCACGGCCGCCCGGGTCTTGCCGCTTCCCGGCGGGCCCAGGAGCAAAACGGGCTCCTGGGCCACCGCGCCCACCATCATCATGCCGATGGCCTCCTCGAGGCCGTAAAGGGTTTTCGTAAGATGGGAGCAGACAATCGACAGGCGCTTGCGGGAGTCCTCGTAAAGCCCGTGGACCTGGCGCGGGTAAAGGAAGTAGAGCGCCACGGACCATTCCGGCGAGCCGAAGGAGGAAAGCGTGGAGACCTCGTTTTTGAGGCCTTGATCCACGGGAATGATTATCTCTTTTCCTTCCTCCAGGCCGCCCTTGGCCTTTGTTTCGGCCTCCGCCTTCTTTTTCTTGGCCTCCTTCTCCTCCGCACGGATCTTCGAGACGAGGCCTTTGAGCTTCTCCAGATCGAGGCCTTCCAGCCGCCGGTCCTCGCGGGCCAGGGCCCCGCAGTCCCCGTGGAGGAAGGTCCCCGCCAGGTTCTCCACGGCTTCGCGGAAGCCGGCGTCGCCGTCCTTCATGGAGGAAAGCCCCATCACGCATTCCGCGACGCTCCTCGCCGCGGCTCCGCCCGAGGCCGGGGCCTTGCCGCCCTTGGCCTTGCCCGTCATGGGGCGATCCCGGCGGTGGTGGAGAAGGCCACCAAGCGCGTCATCTCGCTCCGGGCCTCCTCGAGGGTTATCCGGCAGCCCCGCAGGAAGATCATGCGGCAAAGGCAGGAGAAGTGATCCCCCACGGCCGGGACCAGCGCGCCGCCCGGACCCACGGGCCAGCCGTCGGAATCCGTAATCCCTTCAAGGAACCCCTGGGGCAGGAAGCCGTCAATTTTCATCCTTTCCACGTAATACGCTAGGATGGCCCGCCTGGAATCCCTGTCCGGGGCCTTGATCTCCACGGGAAGCCCGAAGCGCCCCGGCCGCAGGAAGGCCGCGCCCAGGTCCTCGATGCGGGTCGCGGTTCCCACCACGAACACCATGCTGGAGGGGGGCAGCTTGTCCAGCTCCAGGAGAAGGGCGTCCGCCACGCCCGATTCCCCGGCGCCGCCGTTGCCTCCCGCGGCCCGGGAGCGAACGATGACGTCCAAGTCATCGAAGATCAGCATGGAGGGGGCCACCAGCCGCGCCTCCGCGAAGATGCGCCGCACGGCGGCCCCGGCGTCGCCGGAGGGCAAGGCCCGCATGTCGGACAGGTGGACCACCCGGTAGTGTATGCCCATTTGGGACGCCAGCCACCTGGCCGTGAGGCTCTTTCCCACGCCGGGCCGCCCGTGGAGAAGGATGGCCTTGAAGATGCCGCTCTCGACCTGCCTCTTGAACGGCTCGCTCGCCGTACGCCACCTGCGGTAGGGCGCCACCACGAACTTTGCAAGATCACCGCCTTCACCGGTGATGTCGGCATAGCCCCGAAGGCCCGCGTCGGCCGGCGGGTTCTCCATGCTGGCCATCTCGTAGACGGTCTCCCGGATATTTCCCAGGAACGGTCCCCTTACCCGGGTCTCGCACACGGCAGCGCGCATGACCTCCCGGAAGCGCAGGGGATTCACCTCCCCCACCGCGCCCGCAAGGTCCCTGGCGCTTGTTTCATCCAGGTGCGTCGCGCCCGGGCAAAGAATCTGGGCCTCGTCCCGGAGCAGGACATCCCCCAGGTTTCCGGCGTTCACTCCTCTTAGGCGCACCTTTTTCAGGAAGACCCGGGCAAGGGAGCGCGGCAGGGGCGGGCCGTCCGGGGACGTGAAGGCGAGCCAAGTGGTGCGGGGCAGGATGTCGTTTATGATGTAGGCCAGCTCGTAGGAAAGGGCCGGGTTCAAGCGGCCGTCCAGCATGGAGGTGACAAGCTCCACGCTGTGCCACACTACCAACGGTTTTGGCTCGTAGCGGCCGCCTTCGCGCCGGAAAAGATGCGCCAGCCCCCCCCGTATGGCCGCAAGGAGCCTCGTTTCGGGCCCCGCGCCCTGGTTGTCGTCGGGCGGAAGGGTCACGAGGTTCCGCTCGTCAAAGTTCCGGTGATGAAACTGCTCCAGGTTGTCCTTGATGATCTCGGCCGCCACGCGCACGGTTTCGCCGTCCGCGGTGACCAGGACGTTCACGCCCTCGTTCAAGACCCGGGCGATCTCCTTAAGATCGTCGCCGCAAACCCGTTCGAGGTAAACGAAGGCGGGCTGCTCCTGGGCGTCCAGATTATTAATTTGTAACGGGGGACACATGCGTTACCTCCGATCCTTAAGATGTTCAAAGGGTTGCCGGATTATGAAACAGCTTCCATGCCTAAAGCCCGCAGCGATCCACCATATGCCGGCAGGCGTCCTTCCTTTCCGACGCGTGCCTGAAATGGCCTTCGGTTTCGCTGAAAAGGGCGCGAAGAGCCATGCCGCCCGTGGCGCCGCACCACCGGAGATTTCGTTGGAAAGAGGGCTCGATCGCCGCAAGCAGCGCCGGGACGCAGGCCGGGGCCGGCCGCGCGGGGCGCGGGCAGCGGCCCTTCTCGGCGCAGCGCAGGGAAAAGCCAGAGGACAGAAGACACAGGAAGCGGATCATGCCCAGGGCCCTTTCCGCGGCCCCGGCGTCCGTTTTGGGCGGCTCGGCCGCTTCGAGGTTGGGGCGGAGGCCAGCCATAATCCTTCCGGCGACCGCCACCGGGTCGAGGCCGTCCTTTCCGTCCGCGGCCTCCATACGTCCCAGGACCTTCCGGGACAGACAGGCCGCGAGCGCGGCGTCCTTCCAAACCGGCTCCCAAAGGGCCGGGCCGCTTCCCGGATAGTCGGCCCCGGAAAAAACGTCCGCCCGGCGCAGGCTCCTGCGCGCGCCTTCAAGCGCGTTCCCCACCCGGAAGAAAAGCTCCACCCCGTCGAATCTCCTCCGAATGCCCGCAAGGGCCCGGCGGCCCCCAAAGAGCCCTTCCAAAAAGGTCCGGCCCGCGGACCTTGCGGGAGCCTTGCCCGCCAGCAGCTCGCGGTAGGCTGCCGCAAGGGGCGTCTCCCGGGCATCCGCAGCCTCCGGCCTCTCCTGCAGCATGAGCACGGCCTCGTCGAGCGCCCGCACGTGCCGCGCCGCCACCGACAGCGCCAGTACGCCGGCCGGGGACAGGGCCAGGCCGCCGCCCGTGATCTCGTTTTCGAGCCGCGCGACCCTTTCCGCGAGCCGGGAAGCGGCGGCCGCGGCGATGGCCTCCGTGCTCCGCGGAGGCCGCCCAGCGCCCGCGCCCTGGAAGGCGGCCCGGGCCAGGTGGAGGGCGTCCCAAAGCACGAGGGCGAGATCGCGGGCAAGCGGGCCGAAACCGGAACATGCGGCGAGGGCCGCCCGGTCCCCTTGGGCTCTTAAGATGAGATGGGGGGCGTTGTCTTCGAGAAAGCCCGCCGCCATCCGTTGCCAGGGCTCCGGAAGGGCCGCCGGAAGCCCGGGTTGCGCCGCTAAGCCCCCGTGCGCTTTCCCCGAACCGCTTTTCCGGGGGGCGGCGCGAGGCTTTCCGGGCGGAAGAGCCAGGGGCGCGTTCCAGGCAACCGCACCGGAAAGCATGTGCAAAAGCCCGGCGGCTTCGTCGTTCGCCGCCGCCGGGACGCCCCCGGACGCGGCCCGGCGCGCCGAGGCCCGCGCCCTTCCAGCCACCAGGAAGGCGGTCCCCAAAAGGGCGAGTACCGCCAGCATCGTCATGAAATAGGTCATGGCGGAATCCGGAAGCATGGGTAACCCCTGGCGAAAACCCGAATCCGAACGGGGACGCCGTTTTTCGATCAGGACGCGATGGATGGAATATATTGTCTATAGAGACGACCCGCTTAGCGCAAGCAAATTTTACCACCCGGAACAATATATTTTACATTCACGCTATACGTTGTGATTTTATGATGGAACACAGTCAAAACGCGGGGGAATTCGTGGAAAAATCACGGATGGAAGGACAATAACCCTTGCGGCCGGGCAAAAAAAACGGGAGAGCCCCAAAGGAGCCCTCCCGCACGGTCAAATCAACCGATTTTCCGGGGCCTTTTACTTCTCCTCGGTGTACTCCGCGTCCACCACGTCGTCCTCGGGGGAGCCGCCCGAATGGGCCTGGCCGCCGCCCTGCTCGGGCCCGGCCTGGCCCGCCCCGCCCTGGCCGCCGGGCTGGGCCGAGGCCTTCTGGTACATGGCTTCCGCCAGCTTGTGGGAGGCCTTGGTGAGTTCGTCGGTTAGTTTCTTGATCTCGTCGGCGTCGCCTCCCTCGAGGCTCTTCTTCAGGCGCTCCACCGCGTCCTTCACCTTCGCCCGCGTGGCCTCGTCCACCTTGTCGCCCATCTCCTCCAGGGTCTTTTCCGTCTGGTAGGCAAGGGCGTCGGCGTGGTTCCGCACGTCCACCAGCTCGCGCTTTTTCTTGTCCTCCTCGGCGTGGGCCTCGGCGTCCCTCACCATCTGGTTGATCTCGTCCTTGGAAAGGCCGGAGGAGGCCGTGATCTTGATGCTCTGCTCCTTGCCGGTGCCCAGGTCCTTGGCGGCCACCGACACGATGCCGTTGGCGTCGATGTCGAAGGTGACCTCGATCTGGGGCATACCGCGCGGAGCGGGCGGGATGCCCATCAGCTCGAAGCGGCCCAGGGTCTTGTTGTCGGCGCTCATCTCGCGCTCGCCCTGCAAGACGTGGATGGAGACCGCCGGCTGGTTGTCGGCCGCCGTGGAGAAGACCTGGCTCTTTTTCACCGGGATGGTGGTGTTCTTTTCGATGAGGCGCGTCATGACGCCGCCCAAGGTCTCGATGCCCAGGGAAAGGGGCGTGACGTCCAGGAGCAGCACGTCCTTCACGTCGCCTTTCAGCACGCCGGCCTGGATGGCCGCGCCCACCGCCACCACCTCGTCGGGGTTCACGCCCTTGTGGGGCTCCTTGCCGAAGATTTTCGACACCCGCTGCTGCACCGCCGGCATCCGCGTCATGCCGCCCACCAGGATCACCTCGTCGATCTGGGAGGTGGAGAGCTTGGCGTCTGTTAGCGCCGTGCGGCAGGGGCCTTCCAGCTTATCCAGGAGCGGGGCCACCAGCGCCTCCAGCTTGGCGCGGTTGAGCTTGATGTTAAGGTGCTTGGGGCCCGATGCGTCCGCCGTGATGAACGGCAGGTTGATGTCGGTCTCCATGCTGGTGGAAAGCTCCATCTTGGCCTTCTCGCCAGCTTCCTTGAGCCTCTGGAGGGCCATCTTGTCGCTTCTAAGGTCGATGCCCTGGTCCTTCTTGAACTCGTCCGCCAGGTAATCGATGATGCGGAGGTCGAAGTCCTCGCCGCCTAAGTGGGTGTCGCCGTTGGTGGATTTGACCTCGAAGACGCCGTCGGCGATCTCCAGGATCGAGATGTCGAAGGTGCCGCCTCCAAGGTCGAAGACCGCCACCTTCTCCTCCTTCTTCTTATCGAGGCCATACGCCAACGCGGCGGCCGTGGGCTCGTTCACGATGCGGAGCACGTTCAGGCCCGCGATCTTTCCGGCGTCCTTGGTGGCCTGGCGCTGGGAGTCGTCGAAGTAGGCCGGCACCGTGATGACCGCCTCGGTGACGGGCTCGCCCAGGTAGTCCTCCGCCGCCTTCTTCATGTAGGAGAGGATGAAGGAGGAAATCTCCTGGGAGCTGTACTTCTTGCCCTGAAGCTCCACCCAGGCGTCGCCGTTGTCGGCCCGGATGATCTTATAAGGGAGGATGTCCTTGTCCTGCTGGACCACCCTCGAATCGAACTTGCGGCCGATGAGCCTTTTGACCGCGAAGACGGTGTTCAAGGGGTTCGTTATGGCCTGGCGCTTGGCGATCTGCCCCACGAGGCGCTCGCCGGAGCTCGAGATGGCCACGATGGAGGGCGTGGTGCGCCCGCCCTCCTGGTTGGTGAGGACCTTGGGGTCGCCGCCCTCCATGATGGCCACGCAGGAGTTGGTTGTGCCCAGATCGATTCCGACTACTTTCTTCATGCCGCGCCTCCTTTCCCTTGGGGGGAAAACTCCATTATATGTTGTGATCGGGTCAGTATCCCATCACTTCGGGTTTGAATGGATCGCTGGAATCGGCCTCGCAGCGGGCGTCCGCGGGCGGGGCCGTGGAGACCACCACCAGGGAGGGCCGCAGGAGCCGGTCCCTTAGCATGTATCCCTTCTGAAGCTCCCGGACAACCGAGTTGGCGGGAAGCTCCGGGGAGGCCTCCGTCATGAGGGCCTGGTGCCGGCAGGGGTCGAAGACCTGCCCGGCCGCCTCGACGGGCGTGGCGCCGTGGCCCTCCAGGACCTTCAGAATCTGGCCCAGGGTGAGATTGACGCCGTCCGCCAGGCTCTTGGGGTCGCAGTTGCCCGCAAGGGCGCTATCGAGCGCCCGCTCCAGGTTGTCTATGACCGGCAGGAGGTCCTTCAAAAGCCGCTCGTTGGCGTACTTCCTGAAGTCCTCGGCTTCCCTGGCGGAGCGCTTCTTGTAATTCTCGAACTCGGCGGAAACCCTAAGGAGCCGGTCGTAGTTGCTTCTGGCCTCCTCCTCCGCCTTGGCGAGCCGCGCGGCCATGTCATCGCCGGCGCCAGGCTCAGCCGCGGTCTCCGCCGCCGGCTCCCCGTCGCTCCTCCTTATGGGAACCGCGACGGGCCCCTTTTTTTTCTCGCTCTCTTCCATTTTTTCAGGCACCCGCTTCATTTGAAATTTCCCCTTCAGAAAACCGCCCGAAAAATACGGGTATCCCCGGAAGCAGGCGCTCATGGACCTCCACCAGCCGACGCTTTCCAGCTCCGGCTTAAGGCTTTGCGCCATTTTCGCCCGCCCCCATCCGACCCTTTCCTCGTCCGGCCCGGGGGTTACGTGCCAAAGATAAGACGCGGAGAAAACGTGTCAAGACGACTTTCCCCTTAAATCAACGGAGCTTCGGGGCCCGGGGGCCGAATTTACGGCGCTTTTTCTTTGAACTTGCAAAAAACGTAGAAATGGGTAACGATGAGCCGCCTGGTTGCGCTAGGCGGGGAACCGTCGAATCCCCTTCCGGAAACCGGAGTCCGACCCATCAGGACTTCCCTCGGGCCGGCCGCCGCGCAACGGACGGTCTCGAACCTCGTCAGGTCCGGAAGGAAGCAGCGATAAGGGATGCGGTCCGTGTCGCGGATCGTCCCCGGCCATGAGGGGCTTCCCGGGCAGGACCCGATTCCGGAAAGGTTGCGCAACCAGGCATCCCCCAAGCCCCCGCGCGGGGGAAACCGGGATCCGTCCCGGGCCTTTGCCACCCCCAGAGAACACCGGATGCCGTAACCGCCATGAAGCCTTATTCCGACGCCGCGCCCCGCCGGCTGATCCCGGCCGCCCTCGCCTGCCTTCTCCTTTTTCTCGCGCCGGTCCTTGCCATGGGCCTCACCGAGGACGAACGCAACAACATCTCCGTCTACAAAACGGCGGAAAAGGGCGTGGTGAACATCACGAGCACCGTGATGGGCTACGACTTCTTCCTCCGCGCCTACCCCCAGGAGGGCGCGGGCTCGGGGATCGTACTGGACCAGAACGGCTACATCCTGACCAACAACCACGTCATCAAGAACGCCCGCAGCCTGGAGGTGACCCTTTGGGACAAAAGCTCCTACAAGGGCATCCTCGTGGGGGCCTACCCCGAGTTCGATCTGGCCGTCATCCGGGTCAAGGCGCCCAAGGAAAAGCTCTTCCCCATCCCCCTGGGCGACTCCGAGAACCTCCAGGTGGGCCAGAAGGTCTTCGCCATAGGAAATCCCTTCGGCCTGGGGATGACCTTGACCACCGGGATCATCTCCTCGCTGGGCCGCTCCATGCACGAGGAGGGCGGCCTTGAAATAGACGAGCTGATCCAGACCGACGCGGCCATCAACCCCGGCAACTCCGGGGGGCCCCTCCTGGACTCGTCGGGAAGGCTCATCGGCATCAACACCGCCATAATCTCGCCCTCCGGGGGGAGCGTGGGGATAGGCTTCGCCGTACCGGTGGACGCGGCCAAGCGAATAATTCCGGAGCTTATCGCAAAGGGCTACGTCTCCTACCCCTACATCGGCCTCAAGGTCTTTCCCCTGATTCCGGGGCTTCCCGACTTTCTGGGGCTGCCCGTGGAGGAGGGGGTCCTGGTGATCGAGGTGGCGCCCGGCGGGCCCGCGGCCAAGGGAGGCGTCCGGGGGCCGAAGCGCAAGGTGCGAATCGGCAACACCATGCTGCCCGTGGGGGGCGACGTCATAACGGCCGTGAACGGCAAGGCGACCGCCACCCCCGACGCCTTCGTGAGGGAACTCCGGCGCCTGCGGCCCGGCGACCGCGCGGTCCTGAAGGTGATACGGGACGGCAAGACGCGCTCCGTCACCGTCACCCTGGGAGAGCGGCCCGGACGATAGCCGCGCCCGGCTTCTCCGCGTGGAGGGGCGGGTTGAGGGCGGACAATCCAATCCGACAAGGGGAAATGGGAACAACCGGCCTCATAATTCTTCTGATCCTTCTAATAGGAGGCTCGGCCTTTTTTTCATCGGCGGAAGCCGCCTTCATCTCCCTTTCCGACATCCGCGTCCAGCACCTGTGCGAAACCGGCGACGCCAGAATGCGGCTCGTGCGGTCCCTGCGGCAGAACCGCCAGCGGCTCGTCCTCACCCTCCTCATCGGCAACAACCTCGTCAACACCGCCGCCGCGGCCGTGGCCACCTCGGTCACCATGCATATCCTGGGCCCCAACGCGGTGGGCCTGAGCCTAAGCCTCGCCGTCGGGCTCACCACCTTCATCCTGCTGGTGTTCGGCGAGATCACCCCCAAGAACCTCGCGCTGGCCCGCAACGAGGCCGTGGCCTCGGCCTTCGCGCCCGTCATCCGCCTCATCGAGTACGGCTTCCTCCCCCTGATCCTGGTCCTGGAGGCGATAAACCGCGTCCTTACCCGGCCCATGGCCGGCCAGGAAAAGCTCCCCATCATCACGGAGGACGAGATCAAGACCGTGGTGAACCTGGGGGAGGAGGTGGGCGAGGTGGAGGAGAACGAGGCGCAGATGATCCACAACATCTTCCGCTTCTCGGATCTCACCATAAACGAGATCATGACCGACCGGACCCAGATATTCGCCCTCAAGGCCGACCGCTCCCTGCGGGACGCCGCCGCCGAGGCCGCCAAGTGGGGCTACTCCCGCATCCCGGTCTACGAGACCAACAGGGACCACATGGTGGGCATCCTCCACGTGAAGGACATACTGGCGGCTCTTCTTTCGGGCCGCGACTCGCTGCCCTTGAAGGAGTGGGTCAAACCGGTCATGTTCGTGCCCGAAACCATGCACGTGGACGACCTTCTGCGGGAGTTCCAGCAACAGCGCGTCCACATGGCGCTCGTCGTGGACGAGCACGGCGGCGTCTCGGGGCTCGTCACCATCGAGGACCTCCTGGAGGAGATCGTGGGGGAGATAAGGGACGAGACCGACCTCGAGCCCGACCGCATACGGAGGACCGGAAAGCACAAGGCGCTCGTCGACGGCGACACCGAGATCGAGGAGGTGAACCGGGTCCTGCACTTAGGCCTGGACGAGCACCAGGACTACGAGACCATCTCCGGCCTCATCCTCACGCTTCTCCGGCACATCCCCGCCGAGGGGGAGGAAATCCCAATGGGCGACGCCGTCATCCGCGTCACCCGGGCTGACCAGCAGCGCATCATCGAGGTGGAGGTGGAGCGCCTGGGAAAACCCCTGGAGCCGGAACCGCCCCCCGGGGAGCCCCCCGCCCCGCCCGAGGGCTCCACCCCGGAAGGCTGACGGAAAACGCGAACTGCGTCGTTGCGCTTCGTCTTGCGCTCGGTCACGTACAACAGTACGCTCCCATCGCGCGCGCCTCGCGCGCCTTGCATTTCATCGTTTTCCGCCAGCCTTCATGGCGGCCGGCGCTTGGCAAGGCTCCTCGCTGGTTCCTGATGGCTTCCCTTCGGCCGCTCTTCGACTGACGCGCGGCAGGGGGCGGAAAGAGAAGGCCACGCAGGCCCGGCGGGGCGGCATTCAGTGCATCATGTTAAAATAAATTGCAGCCAAATACAAAATTCTATAATACTGAGCCAGAAAATATATAATGTCTATGGATAGAACCAGGAACAGAAGATTAAGGATATTATGCAGGCCGTGTTGATTTAACTGCGGTATTCATCTGAGACACCTGGCCTTGCTTGGATTATGAATAAGGCTGGATCGTTGGTTTTCTACGTCATAAAAGTCAATTAGAACCTCCCACGCTGGTATTTAGGTATTGTTATTATGATCACCAGCAACTTCCGGAAATTCAAGTTAAAATTCTAATGTAACCTGGCGCGGGTCGCGCCGCGCGCCACTCATTCTTTTATGCAGAATTTTATTCCCATGCCGTAAGTCCTTTTAATTTTTTTTTCGCGCCCCCTTCGTCCGAAAACGCCCCCCCAAGTTTCCTCCAAGGCCCTTTTGAAAATGGGCCGATGGAGTAATTTCGCCGCAATTTTGCGTCGATTGCCCGCAAATACCACAAGTACGGCCTTTCCCTTAATCCCCGTAAAAGAATCCGTTCAACCCCTTGGTTTTCCCTATGCCGCGACGCGTCGGAAACACCATTCCCGCCGTTTATCCGCCCGGACGGGCAACAATGCCCTGTTTTTAAAGCCTCTTTCCATCACCTTCGCCGTTCGCATCTTTTTTGAATCATTGAAAAAAATCACATCTCCGCATCCAAAATCATCTTGACAGGTGGGTGAATGTGGGGTATAAAAAAAGCCAAATGGGGTGAAATGGAAAGGGTGGGGGGATGAAGGCGGGGATAGCGACGAAATTCCTGCAAACCGTTCCTTTGGTCGTCGACGACAAGGGCCGGATAACCCTTCCCTCGCACATCCGCAGCGCCATCGAAGCCCTTGAAACACAAGGGGTTGTGGTAGTCAAATCCGATGCCAACTACCTGGTTGGTTACAACGAGCCCACCTTCGACGGCATCATGGAGCGCATGAACTCGGCCCCCCAGGACGGCGAGGGCGAGCCGTCGGACGAGGATATGCGGAACGCGGAGCTGATAGCGCGCCACGGCTACGGGGACGTCGCATACTGCATTCCCGACAAGCAGGGAAGGATCAACATCCCGCAAGCGATCCGCGAGGGGGTGGGCATTTTCCCCAACGGGAAGATAGTGATGGTGGGCCTGGGGGACCGCGTGGAAATCTGGCCCCTCGAAAAGTTCAACGCTGACCGGCGGGAGTTCGACGAGAAATTCAAGTCGGGCGCAATCAATCTCAAGAAATATCATGCAAAATTACGCAAGTGACCGAAAAAGAAACGCATGTGCCGGTACTCCTGGCGGAATGCATGGAGTACCTGGCGCCCAGGCCCGGCGGGATATACGTGGATGCAACCCTTGGGGGCGGGGGGCATTCCCGGGCCATCCTTTCCTCGATCAGCCCCGGGGGGACGCTCATCGGGATCGACCGGGACCCGGACGCCATAGCGAACGCTTCCCGGAGGCTTGTCTCCTGTGAGGCGCGGGTACACCTCGTAAGGGCCAATTACAGCGAGCTGCCGGAAGTTCTCGACGCGCTTGGGATACAAAAGGCGGACGGCATTCTCTGCGACCTTGGGCTTTCCTCTTTCCAACTCGAACATAGCAAGCGGGGATTCTCCTTTTTACGGGACGAACCCCTTCTGATGTCCATGGACGGCGACTCGTCCGGCATGACCGCGGAAGAGCTTGTGAACGCGGCCCCGGAGGAGGATCTGGCGTTCATTTTCCGTGAGCTGGGCGAGGAGCCCCACGCGCGGGCCGTGGCCCGGGCCATCGTCCGCGAACGGGAAAAGGGCAGGATAAGCTCGAGCCTCGCCCTGGCCGGCCTGATTCACCGGGTGAAGAAGCCCTTTTCACGGGGCAGGGAGCGTATACACTTGGCGACACAATGCTTCCAGGCCATCCGCATGTCGGTGAACGACGAGCTTGGGCACCTGGCCCGGCTCCTTTCCGTGTTTCCGGGCGTCCTCGCGCCCGGCGGCCGCATGTGCGTGATATCGTTCCATTCCCTGGAGGCGCGCATGGTGAAGAGCCGCTTCCGGGAGCTGGCCGGGGAGTGCATCTGCCCGCCCGATCTTCCATGCTCCTGCGGAAGAGTCGCCCGGGGGCGGATCGTGACGAAAAAGGCCGTCAAGCCGGGGGCCGCCGAGGTTTCGGAAAACCCCCGCTCGCGCAGCGCGCGCCTGCGGGTTTTCGAGTCATTCTGAAATATTACGATAAAAGGCCCATGCCCGCAAGACCCGAAAGAAGAACGCTGAAGCTTGCCTGCTACGGCGTTTTCATATCCGTCATAGTGGCGGAGCTTATAACGCTCGCCTGGTGCAAGAACCGCTGCGTGCGCTTGGGCTACGAGATACTCAAGGCCAAGAGCGCCGGCGACGAGATCAAGCGCAGCAAGAGCAGCCTGGACGCGGAAATCGTGTTCCTGAAATCCCCCAACAGGATCCTGGCCATCGGTCAGGGCCGGATGGGGCTTGTCGTACCCACCCTAAGCCAGGTCGTGGTGGTGCCAGATGGAACTAAATAGCAGGAGCCAACAATTCCAGGTCCGCATGAACGTGGTGGTTTTTCTCTTCACCCTTCTTTTCACCCTAATCGTGGGGCGGGCCGCGCACCTGGCCATTATCGAGAGGCCCTTCCTCTCCGGAAAGGCCGTGAGCCAGTATCTTCGCAAGCTCAAGGCCGACGCCATGCGGGGGGCCATAGAGGACCGCAACCAGCGCAAGCTGGCGGTGACCCTGGAGCTTCTGTCGGTGGCAGTGGACCCCACCGTCATCAAGGACAAGCCCCTGGCCGCCCGGATACTGGCCCGGCACCTGCCGCTCGCCGAGGCGGAGATAATGCGCCGCCTCACCACCCGGAGCCAGTACGTGCGCCTGGCCCGCTTCGTGGAGCCCGGCGAGGTTGAGGCCATGCGGAGCGAGGCGCGCGAAGCCAAGGTGAAGGGATTCCTCTTCCAGCCCGACCCCAAGCGCTTCTACCCCGGCGGGACCCTGGCGGCCCAGATCGTGGGCTACTGCGGCTCCGACGGCGAGGGCCTGGAGGGGCTGGAGCGCTACTACAACGGGGACCTTTCCGGCCACAAGGCCACATTCACCGTTCACGCCGACGCCCGCCGGAGGCTGTACGCGCCCTCGGGGATCCCGGCCGTGGATCACGCCGGCCACAACCTGGTGCTCACCATCGACAGCACCATCCAGGCCATCGCCGAAAGCGCCATCGCAAAGGCGGTCACCGACAACCTGGCGGTGAGCGGCACCGTCATCGTGATGCGGCCCGAAACCGGAGAGGTCCTGGCCCTCGCCCAGGCGCCGCTGATAAACCCCAATGATTACGGGCGCTACGTGCCCGACGTCCGGCGGCTTCGGGCCCTCACGGACACCTATGAGCCCGGCTCCACCATGAAAATTTTCACCGCCTCGGCCGCGGTGGAATCGGGCCTGGTGACCCCCGAGACCACGTTCTACTGCGAGAACGGCAGCTTCCGGATCGGCGGCCACGTCATCCACGACACCCACCATTACGGCACCCTGACCTTGACCGGCATCGTGAAGGTCTCCTCCAACATCGGGGCCTTGAAGGTGGGGCAGATGATCGGCAAGAAGCGCCTCTACACCACCCTCCACAACTTCGGTTTCGGCGGCCGACTGGGCCTCGACTTCGGGGGCGAGGTCTCCGGCTACATGTCGCCCTACGAGCAGTGGCGGGACATCCACGCCGGCACCATCGCGTTCGGCCAGGGCATATCGGTCACCGCCATGCAGGTCATAACAGGCGCCTGCGCCATTGCAAACGGCGGGGTCCTCATGAAGCCCTACCTCGTCTCCGCGGTCACCGACTCCAGGGGCCGGGTGGTGAAAAGCTACGGACCGAGGCCCGTCCGCCGGGTCATCTCCGAGGACACGGCCCGGAAGGTAAGAGAGATGATGGCCGAGGTGGTCCGTGAGGGCGGCACGGGGACCAAGGCGGCCATGTCGGGATATACAGTGTGTGGGAAAACGGGAACGGCCCAGAAAGTTGTTGACCGGGTCTACGCAAAAGGCAAATACATCGCCTCCTTCGTGGGCTTCGTGCCCAAGGACAAGCCGGCCTTGGCCATAATCGCCATTCTGGACGAGCCAAGGGGCAAGCAGTACTACGGCGGCATCGTTTCGGCGCCCGTCTTCAAGGAGATCGCCGAGCGCGCCCTTCCCTACTTCAACATTCCGCCGGAAAACCCCGCCGCGCCCGAAACGGCCGCGGCCCCGGCGGGCCACGACGATGCGGCTTCGGCGGACTGACACGTAAGGAGCGTTACCCGGATGGAACTTTCCCGCCTCATCTCGGCCCTTTACGGTGACTCCACGTCAAGAATCGTGGCGGTCCCGGCAGTGGCGGAAGGCGGGCTCACGGTTACGGGGATTTTCTACTCCTCCCGCGACGTCAAGCCCGGCGGGCTTTTCGTGGCCATACGCGGCACCAGGGCCGACGGGCACGACCACGTCAAGGACGCCGTGGGGCGGGGCGCGGCCGTGATAGTGGCGGAAAGGCCCGTGGACGCCGGCGGGGCGATAGTCATCGAGGTCCGCGACTCCCGCCGCGCGCTGGCGCGCCTGGCCGCCACATTCTACGGAGACCCGTCCGGCAAGCTGGTTATCGTGGCCGTAACAGGAACCAATGGCAAGTCCACAGTCACGTATTTTGTTGAAAGCGTTCTCGTTTCCGCCGGGTTCAAGACGGGCGTCATCGGCACCGTCAACATCCGCTACGAGGGCAAGGTCTTTCCGAACCCCATGACCACGCCCGACGCCGCGGACCTCCAGAAGGTCTTCGCCGACATGCTGGAAGCGGGCGTGACGCACGTCGTGATGGAGGTTTCCTCCCACGCGCTGGTGCAGGGGCGGCTCCTCTTCACGGCCGTGGATGTTTCAGTATTCACCAACCTGAGCCAGGATCACCTGGATTATCACAGGAACATGGAGGACTACTTCGCGGCCAAGGCCCTCCTCTTCACGGACTACGCGGCGGAAAACGGCCCGAAGCAGATGATGGCCGTCATCAACACCGACGACCCCTACGGAAAGCGCCTCGCGGCCGCGACCCGGCTTCCCCTTTTCTCCACGGGCCTTTCCGGGGAGGCCACGGTGCGGGGCCGGGAAACGGCCATAGACGCCTCCGGCATCAGGGGGGTCCTGGGAACTCCGGCCGGGGACATCCCCGTAAGCTCCCCCCTGGTGGGGCTCCACAACTTCCGGAACATCCTCTCGGCCGCCGGCGCGGGCCTGGCCCTGGGGCTTTCCCCGGCCGTCATCGCCCGCGGCCTCTCGGCCCTTTCGCGGGTCCCGGGCCGACTGGAGCGGGTGGAGAACCCCTACGGCCGACACACCTTCGTGGACTATGCCCACACGCCCGATGCACTGGAAAAGATATTGGAATCAATGAATAAAATTAAAACTGGCCGCATAATCACCGTCATGGGCTGCGGCGGCGACCGCGACAGGGGCAAGCGTCCCATCATGGGGGAGATCTCGGCCAGGCTGTCGGACCTGCTGGTGATTTCGTCCGATAACCCCCGCACGGAAGATCCCCTTTCCATCATCGCCGAAATTTTGCCGGGCGCGGCAA
>JAKAGN010000008.1 GCA_021815525.1 Deltaproteobacteria bacterium | reverse complement strand
CTCCCCCGCAACCCCTCCCCCCTCTCCAAAAGTCCCTGGGGCGCAAACCCCCCCCGGACCCCCGTTATGCACGGGGCTCGTTTGCGAAGCAAACGCGCCCCGCAGTTTTCCGGGGCTTCGCATTCAAGCGCCCGAAGCCTGGAAGCTTGGGAAAAAGGACTTCGTGGAGACCCGTCAACGCCTTGATGCTCTATTTTTGAATGCAACGGGTAGCACTGCACGCGATCCAACGCAAGGCTCCGCCATTTGAACGCAACCTGGTAGCTACCTTACCGCCCTGACATACCAGCTCCTGATCTCCTCGTAATGGTTGGAATGCGTGCGTATCCGCCACCACACATGCCCGGTCCCCTCCACCCTCCAGGCCGGGCGAAGGCCGCTTGCGCCGCCGCTCAAAAGCGAGGCCACGTTGGCCAGGCCCTTGCCGGAGAAAGGTCCGGAGCCGGCGCCCCCCAGCCACTTGTCGCGGCCGGCCACATCCTCGGACCAGGAAAAGGGGTCGGAAAACAAAAATTGCGCGCCGGAAGTCCTTGCCACCCGGTTCATCTCCCGGAAATGGGCGAGCGGCTCCGGCAGCTTGTCGATGAGGTTGAGCCCCGCCAGGGATGAAAAAAAACCTGAACGAAAAGGCAGGGCCAGGGCGTCCGCCACGATGAATTCCACGTTGTCGCGCCGAAAGGCGGGCGGAAGTGTAAGGCGCACCTTCCTGGAAATCATTCCCTCCTCCATGAGGGGGAACTCGAACTCGCCGGTCCGGCAAAGTCTCCGCGCGGCCCGTATGAAGGATGCGGACCTGTCCAGCCCCACGGCGAAATCGCTCTTTCCGGCCAGCTCGAAGGTCAACCTGCCCACCGCGCAGCCGATGTCCACAGCGGGCCCGGCCAGGGGGACCATGAGATCCGCCCAGTGCGCATAGGCGTCGGTGGCCCGTTCATGCCCGAGAATGTCTCCGAAATGGCTCCACAGGTACGACGAAAGCACGGGGGATGTTTCGTACCTTTTATCCGATGCCGAAGGCGAGCGCACGGCCGGGTCGAGAAAGGCCACCCCATTGGTGATGAGGAAGGTCCTGCCGCAGCCTTCGCACGCAAGCCTTCCCTCCAGGACGTCGCCGGAGTCCTCCGATTCCGTTTCAAGGGCAAGCTCCCGCTCCTCGATTCGGCACACGGGGCAAACAAGAAACTCCATCAATGCCTTTTTCACGATGATTCCCTTAAGCCCCTAATGCCGAATGGTGACGCCCATCGTTCTTGCCGGAATTTCACCCCACGCAGCCCAAGGTGGGGTCCTGCACGGCAATCCCCCTGGTCCTGCGCCGCTTTTTTTTGACCTCGCACAAAAGCGTCTTGTAAACGGGAAAGCCCGAAATGGGATCGAACTGCGCAAGGTCCGTCAGCTCGTTCACGTTGGCCCGCCGCCACTCGTCCGGGCCCAGCGGCCCGCCGCCTCCCACCGGCGCGTACGCGAAGCCCTCCATGATGCGATCCGACAAGAAGGCCCACATCATGACGGAGCCCCGCGCGGTCTTGAGCATCACGGCATCCCCGGTTTCGATGCCTCGCGCGGCGGCGTCGGCCGGGTTCATCTGCACCATTGGAACCGGGTATTTGCTTATAAAGGCGGGAATGGCCCTGAAACAGGATTTCATGTCCGGCTTGAAAGGCCCCGTGCCCAGGACAAGGGGAAAGCGCCGGGCGAGATCCGGGGCGCTTTCGGCGGTTTCAAAGGACTCCCGGTAAACGGGAAGCCCGTCGTAGCCGTGCTCCTCCAACACCGCGGATTTGATCTCGAACTTGCCCGACGGCGTTTCGAACCCGGGCCGGCCGTCCTTTCTCAGGAGGCCTTTTTCCCACTTGCGATATTCCATGGGCCTTCTCTTGGCGGAAAGGACAAACCGCTCCGCGGCCATGAGGTCTTTTGCGGTGTAGCCGGACTCGCTCAGGATGTAGTCCAGAAGCTCCAGGCCTTTTTTGGGGTAGAGGTCCCCGTAGCCCAGGCGGCGGGCCAGCTCGGCCAGGATGTCGAAGCTAGGCCGCGCCTCTCCCAGGGGCGGAATCATGCGCTCCCGCAAGCGGATGGAGCTGCCGTAGTAGCAGTAGGACTCCTGCTCGAAGCCGGTGCACGCCGGAAGAACCAAATCCGCGTAGGCCGCGTCGGCGGTCATCTGGAGGTCCATGCACACCAGGAAATCCAGCGAATCCAGGGCGGCGCGCCACACGGAGGGCTCGGGCCACGAGGTCAGGATCGAGGCCCCCAGGATCAAAAGGCCGCGGATCTTATAGGGGTCGCCTTCAAGGATCGCCTTGGGCAGCAGGCTTGCGTGGGGTTCTCCACCGCAAAAACGGGAGTACACCGGAAAACGCCCCCGGGCTATGGATTTTTCAAAGCCGGGGGTCTTCACCTGGCGGCTTTTGCAAAGGGGCAGGAAGTCGTCCCGCCTCAAAAAGCAGCGCCCGCCCTCGACATCCAGCTGGCCGGCAAGTGCCCAGAGCGTCATGACGGCCCGGATGCCCTGCACGCCGCTTCTGGTGTACTCCAGGCCGGTGTACATGACGTAGGTGGCGCCCTCGGCCCCGGCGATGGATTCGGCCAGATCCACGATGCGTTCCCCGGAGATGCCGGTGAGCTTGGCCACCCGCCCGGGGCTGAACTCCTTTACGTATTCGGCGAACTCATCGAAGCCAATGGTCCATTTTTCCGCGAAATCAGCGTCGTAAAGCCCCTTTTCAATCAGCACGTTGCAAAGGCCCAGCGCCAGCGCCCCGTCCGAGCCCGGCCGTATGGGAAGCCACTCGGCTCCCTCGATGTCCGCGGTCCGGGTCCTGCGTGGATCGATCACTATGATCCTGGCGCCCTCCCGCGCGGCGTTCTCAATTCGCTTGAAAGCGGCGGGCGGGGTGGACGTGGAAGGGTCGGTGCCCCAGACAAGGATGAGGTCGGCGTTGTCCAGATCGGAAAACATGTCTATGTGCAGGCACCCCATGGTGACCTTGGGGGCGAGAACCCCCAGGGAGGTGTAGCAGGGCGCCCCCACGCCGAAGGTGTTGGGCGAGCCGAAAGGAAAAAGCACGGATGAGGCCAGATATATCTCCGAACCGGCGAGCTGGAAAACATCCTTGAAGGAGCGCTCGTAGGAGCCGGTCCCGGCGTAGAAGCCCACGGATTCGGGGCCGTGCTCGGCTTTCAGCTCATAGAGCTTTTCCACGATGGTTTCAAAGGCCCGGTCCCATGATATGGGCGCAAACTCGTGCGTCCCCTTGGGCCCGGTGCGCAAAAGGGGGGTTTGAAGGCGATGCCCGGAGTAGACGATTTCCTTTGCGCGCTTGGCGATGGGGCACAGCACGCTTCCCATGGGCGCTTCCGGGTCTGGCTCGAGCCGGTCTAGCCTGCCTTCGTCATCGAAAAAAACCTTCACGCCGCAGCCGGGGCTGTGAAAACACAGGCCGCACACGCCAAGCTTGGTTTCCGCCATCTTGAATCACCTTTACCGGAAAGCTCCATCTTGTCGGTCATGGCCGCCCCATGCGGCGAAGGTGTCGTCCGGGCCGAACATTTGGGCATATGTACAGTGGCGGTATTCGCCTGACACATCCGCCCCGGGTCATGAGAACCCATCTAAAAAATATGTTTCTATTGCGATTGGCTGCAAAGCCGCTGGCTGGATTCTATGCCTTTTGGCCGACTAATACAAAATGCTTTGGTAATTCAGTAAAAATGTTCACGTTTTTAAATCCTAAATCGACCAGCTGTTCCTTAACCTGCTCAGGCAGCCATCTGATTTGTAAAGGAGGACCATCAACCATATCTTCCTTTTTCCAATCGATAATTAAAATTTTTCCGTTTGATTTCAATATTCTGTATGCTTCTTTAATTGTTGATGCCGGCTTATCCAATTCATGATGAAGATTGATCATAAAGACTACATCTGCAATTCCATCATCAAGAGGGATGAAATGTTCTTCACTTTTTATTGGAATTATATTGGAAAATTTTTCAACAACATTTTTATTTATCCAGTTTATCATTACTTCTGATACATCACAGGCATAAATTTTTGATGGTTTGGCATGCTGGAGAAAAGCAATAGTAAAAAATGCTGTTCCTGCACCTATTTCAACAAGTATATCAGCTTTTTCGATGTCCAATTTGCCCCAAACATAATGAGGCGGTATGTCCTTCAAGCGCTGGGGGTTATTCAACTTCTCCAATTTCTTTGGATCAAATTTTTTTTCATTCATTGTAAGTCTCCTTCAAATTTTGTTTTGGTCCCGCGTGAATCTGATGCGCCAGAAGGGTATCCCCTTAATAGGTTCTCACATTGAACGGCTTTTGCTTAGACCGCAAGATGGAAAAACCCGTACCTTTCAAGGCTCGAAACCACCTGTGCCGGTTCGGCGGGAAATGGAAATCGAGCGCCGGTGGTGAACTCGCGTGAAGCGTTCGCGGAACGGAAAGGAATCAACCTCTACCGGTACAAGGCAGAAGCTAAGTCACCGGGTCCGGCGCCGCCCCAGCCGCTCCTACGCAGCCAGGAGCGGTGAGGTATCGCAGGCCACCATGGTGGTGACCGAGACGCAGTTGGCGATGTGTTCCACGAAGTGCTTCACGATGGGGGAGGCCAGATCGTACTCGGCCTGCATGCGGTCGGCGTCGATGGGCTGGGTCTTGAAGTTCGGCGTTACCAGGACGGCCGCGGCGTTGGGCTCGTGGCCAATGCTCAGGAAGGGCAGGAAGCCCACGAAATCACCCTTGAGGAGGCGGGCCAGGGGAACGTAGCTCTCACCGATTTTCCTCACCACCAGGGCCGAGCCCTCGGCGATCAGGTGGGCGCCGCCGCCCTTGTCTCCCTGGTTCAGGAAGGTGCGGCCCAAGGCCACGAATGAGCCGATCTCCGCGGTATCGGAGCCTGCGGCCATGACCCGGTCCGAGACCTCGACCCAGCGGTGGTCCAGGGAGAGGAATATGCGGCGGAGCTGGTAGCTAAGCTTGGCGAAATCGGCGTTCAGCCGGGCCGCGTCGAAGAGGCCGACCTTCACGTTTCCGGCCGCCACTGTGGATATGGACTGGGCGCTGCCCTTGGTGTTGAAGCCCGGGATGCTTCCCGAAAGCGCCCCTGGCCCCAGGCGGCATATCCTAACAGGGTCGCCGGCCGCCTTCATGGTGACGTTGGCGAAGCCCTCCAGTATCATGCACATGAAGGCCGCGTTGGGATTCTTGCCGGCGAGCGGCTCGCCGCGCTCGATGACGGCCTCCTCGCGGATGAACTGTTGGTTCCTTATAGGCATCCGGATGATGGGAATGCCCTTCAGCTTGGGCCGCTGCTTGATTTTTTCGGCGCTTTCGGCCGCGGCGGCGGGCGGGACGGAGCCTTCGGGGACGGTCTCGGCTGAGAGCACCCGTATCTGGCCGTCGTCCAGGAGGCGCGCGCCGTCCATGACGATTTCCATCACGCCCTGGTTTATGGTGCGCTCCACCGAGGCCGCGGCGCTTTCCCAGAACTCGAACTCGCCGTCGGTCCAGCCGAAAAGGGAGTAAAGGGCGTCGATGCCGCTTTCGGCAAGGGCCTTGGCGTGGATGGGATTTCCCTTGGAGAAATGGATCACGCCGAACTCGGGCGCAAAGCGGCTCATGATCCGAAGATCTCCGGTTACGCCAGAGGTTCCAAGGGTCTGCAGGACCTCTCCAAGGCTCAGGAAACGCAGGCGGCCGGCAAGCGCGACTTCTTCTCTCAAGGCCAAGGAACGGCCCCCCTTGACTGATCTTTTTAAAAATTCTGAAGCCCGGATACGAAATGACAGGTGCTACTATACAGGCCGGATTTCACCAACGGCAAGGAAATTTTACCGGAACGCGATCCTCGATCAAGGAAAAGGTCCAGGGCCTCAGTTGATGATTCGCCCCGGCTCCGGCCCCCCGCCGACGACCTTTTCATCGTTTTCCATAAGGTCCAGGTTCCACTCGGCTTTCTGGGCCGAGTCGGCCAAGAGCTTCCTTATGGAATGGATCATCTCGGGGGCGAGGGTCAAGGTTATGCCCTGGCCGGTCTCGTTGTGGAGGCCGACGAGATAGTGGCCAGGGGCAAGGGGCCTCAATTGCACGCGGGAGACCAGGACGGGGGCCTCGCCAAGGGGGGTCAGGACCGGGACTTCCGCGGCCTTGGCCTGGGGCGCATAGGGGGTTTTGAAGTCAGCCGAAGCGAGAGCGGCCTCCTTCTCGAACTGCTTCATCATTCCGCGCGCTCCTGCGTCCACCCTGGGGTCGGCCGCGACGCCGGCGTCCAGGAGCTTATCCAGGCCGCCCCACAAAAGCCGCAGGAGACGCCGGGTTATGAGGAAGCGGAACTCGGCCAGGCCCTGGGCCTCGTTACCGGTGATGCGCAGGAGAAGCCGGTCCTCGGTGGGGTTGTAGGCCACGTTGATCTGCTGAAGGCTCATTGATCCAAGCTTTCCGTCAGGATGCGAATGTAAGGGTTGTCCCGGCCATGTTCACCAGGAAGCGGCTTCCGAAGCGGCGCTCGAAGGCCACCGAGGCGGCGTGGCCGGTGCAGTGGGTGGGAACGACAAAGTCCGGGTCAAGGTCCCACAGAGCCTCCAGGGTGGGGTCGATCAGGGGCGCGGCCTTGGCGCCGGTTAAGTGGAAGCCGCCAACCACGGCGTGGACCTTGCCGATCCCCGCAAGCTTTTTGGCGTAGTTTACGGTGTTCACGATGCCCGAGTGGGCGCAGCCGGAGAGCACCACGAGGCCCTTTCCGGCAACGTTCACGGCAAGGGCCGTGTCGTCAATGAGGGGGTCCCACCTGGCCTCGCCCGACTCATCCAGAACGAAGGCGTTGGGCATTCCCTTTTCAAAGTCGTTAAGCCGGGGGATTTCACCGAGAAAGAGGACCGTTCCGTCCAGGAGCGGCAGGGGCTCGCTTGAGAGGCTGAGCGAAAAACCCGCGCGCTCGACGTCTTGATGGGTGAGGACCGGCATGGTGATCTTTACCCCGGGGATGGGCTCTATGAAGCGGCCCGGGGGAAAGGCCGCCGGATGGGCCACGAAGGGGAGGCCCTTTTTCCCGATACGGGCGGCCACGGCCGAGAGGCCGCCGAAATGATCCAGGTGGCCGTGGGAGAGGACCGCGGCTTCCGCGCAGCCAAGATCGAGGCCTATGGCCTCGGCGTTCCTGGCCGCCGCGTCCGGGGAAAGGCCGAAGTCCATGACTATCGAGCGCGTGGAGCCTCCAGCCGTCACGCGCACCAGGGCCGAGAAGCCGTGCTCGGCCAGGACCGAGTTGGAAAAACTCATGTTCTTTACCGGCATGGCGCGGGTTACGTGCTCCGAGTTGTCCATGGAGACGAGGTCAACGTAATTATCCGAAAGGGTTACGATTTCCAGCCTGTCAACGGGAGCCAACGCGGTCATGGAGCCCTCCTCCGTAAAAAGGTCTTTTTAGGCGGTTCCGGCCGTCACGGTTCAGGCGTTTTTCCCACCGAAGCCGAAAGAAGGCAGCCGACTTTTTCAAGGTCATCGGCGAAACGGCGCAGAGCCTGCCCGCGGTGGCTCACGGCGTTCTTTTCGTCCCCCTTCATGCGGGCGAAGGTGGTTCCTTTTGGGGGATAGAAAAATACCGGATCGTAGCCGAAGCCGTTTGAGCCGTCCGGGGCCTGGGTTATGAGGCCCTCCACCCTGCCCTCCCAGGTCAGCGTCTCGCCGCCGGGAACGGCAAGGGCTATTACGCACACGAAGGCGGCGGAGCGGTCAGCCGTCCCTTCAAGGGCCGCCAACAGCCTTTCCGCGCGCTGCGAATCCGTCAGGCCCTCGCCGCCGTATCGGGCGGAGAGCACCCCGGGCGCGCCCCCAAGGGCCGCCACGCAAAGGCCCGAGTCGTCGGCCACGGCCGGAAGGCCAAGGGTCTCGGCCGTCACAACGGCCTTCTTCAAGGCGTTTTCGGCGAAGGTTTGGCCGTCCTCCAGGGGCTCGGGAAAGGCCGGAAAGTCGGAAAGCCCCATCACGCTTAGGCCGCGCGATTCCAGAATGCGCCTCATCTCGCGGATTTTTCCCGCGTTCCGGGTGGCGAGCACCAGGGTTGCGCCATTCATCCGATCATCATACCCCGCTTCAAAAAGTCTTTACAGCGCCTCTTTCCGTCGTATAAGAAAACAGCCGGAAAAATCAATGGAAACTCGTCCCCGGCCGATGGGGGCGGTGAAACGTCCCAAAATGTTGACAAGCCGGGCCAGCTTTTAACGAAACGCTTAACCGTAATGTTTTTTGACCGTTTATAACCGAGGATAACGCCATGCACAAGCTTTTGGAAGACGCTCCGGGAAAAAAGGCCCTTTACCTCGGCAACGAGGCCATCGCACGCGGAGCCCTCGAGGCTGGAGTAGCCTGCGCCACCACCTACCCGGGCACTCCCTCGTCCGAGATCAGCTTGGCCCTCTTCGAGGTCTCGAAGGAGACCGACCTTTACTTCGAGTACTCCACAAACGAAAAGGTGGCCTTGGAAGTTGCCGCCGCCGCCGCCAACGCGGGGATACGAAGCCTTTGCATCATGAAGCACGTGGGGGTGAACGTTGCGGCCGACGTTCTCATGACCCTGGCCTACGTGGGCGTCAAGGCCGGGCTCGTGATCATGACCGCCGACGACCCCTTCATGTTCTCGAGCCAGAACGAGCAGGACAACCGCTATTACGGCAAGATGGCGGGCCTCGTGATTCTGGAGCCCTCCACGCCCCAGGAGGCCAAGGAGATGGTGGGCATGGGAATCGAGCTTTCCGAAAAGCTCGGAGAGCCGGTGATCCTGCGCACCACGACCCGCGTTAACCACTCCACCGCGGCCGTGACCCTGGGCGGCATCCCGACGCGCGCCACCGAAGGCTCCTTCACGAAAAACCCCTTCCAGTACGTTACGATTCCCGCGGTCTCCCGGAAGCTCCACACGCGGCTCCTGGCAAGGCTCACGGAGGCCGAAAAGCTTTCCGACGAAAGCCCCTCGAACTTCATCGTTGGGTCCGGCCCGTGGGGGATCGTGGTGAACGGCGTGAGCTTCAACTACGTGCGGGACGCCCTTTCCGAGCTTGGAATCGGCGACAGGGTCTCGGTCTTCCGCATGGGCTTTTCAAACCCCGCGCCCAAAAAGCGCATAGCGGAGTTCTTGGCCGGCAGGGAAAAAATCCTGGTCTGCGAGGAGGGCGAGCCCTTCATGGAGGAGATGGTGAAAGCCGTAGCCCAGGAGAACGGCGTCGTTATCCCCATAAAGGGAAAGGCCGCCGGTCTTTTTTCGCGGGAGGGCGAGTTCGATCCGGCGCTGGTCCGGGGCGTTGCGGCGCGCTTTTTCGGCGTCAAGGACCTTCCCGCCGCCCGCATCGATCTATCCGACCTCCCGGAGATCCCGGCCCGGCCGCCCAACCTCTGCGCCGGCTGCCCCCACCGGGCCACCTTTTACGAGGTGAAAGCCGCGGCCGGGGGGCGGACCCTCATAAACCCCACCGACATCGGCTGCTACACCTTGGGGGTCCTGCCGCCCTTGTCGTCGGCCGACTTCCTCATCTGCATGGGCTCGTCCCTGGGCACGGCCGCCGGTTTTTCCCGCTTCACCAAGGACAAGACCGTGGCCTTCATAGGCGATTCCACCTTTTTCCACTCGGGCCTTCCGGGGCTCGTGAACGCGGTCTTCAACAACCACAACTTTACGCTTGTGATCCTCGATAACGGCACCACCGCCATGACCGGCCACCAGCCCCACCCGGGCGTGGACATGGCGGAGATGGGCTTTTCCGGCTACAACCGGATATCCATCGAGGAGGCGGTGAGGGGCCTGGGGGTCAAGACGGTGGTGGTGACGGATCCCTACAAGGTGAAGAAATCCGTCGAGTCCATCCGGGAGGCCCTGGACGCGCCCGGGGTGTCGGTGGTGATCTCGCGCCAGATATGCCCCCTCTACGCGCGCGCCGTGAAGCGGCCCAGGCGCAAGCCCTTCGCGGTGACGGATAAGTGCAGGAACCACCGCGACTGCGTGGACAAGCTGGGCTGCCCCGCCATGAGCGTGGTTAACGGCCGGGTTTCCATCAATCGCGAGCAGTGCACTGGCTGCGCGGTTTGCGCGCAGGTTTGTCCGGAAAATGCCATCCTGCCAGTAAAGGATTGATGGCTTCGCAAAAAGGCGTGATGCTGCGTTGCGCTTCGCCGTGAAGTCCGGTCACGTACAACAGTACGCTCCCTCCCTTCCCGGCTCGCGCGCCTTGCCTGACACCTTTTTACGAAGCCATTAAGGCGTACCGGCGGCATGGTTGCTTCAAAGCCATAGCAACAAAATTAAGGTGCCATCAATGAAACCTGTAAGACTCATCATCGTGGCCGTGGGCGGCCAGGGAAACCTTCTGGCTGCAAGGGTTCTGGGCGAGGCGGCCCTTTCGGAGAACGTCCCCGTGCGCATGAGCGAGATCCACGGCATGGCCCAGCGGGGCGGCGTGGTGGAAAGCGCCATGATTTTCGGCGACGCCGAAAGCCCCATCATCTCGGACGGCTCAGCCGACGTGCTCCTTGGCTTCGAGCCCGCCGAGACCCTGCGGGCCTTGAACCGCGCCAACCCGGAAACCGTGGTGGTGACCAACACCGCCACCCTTCCGCCCTTCACCGCGGCCATCGGGCGGGGCGTCTACCCCGAAATGGAGAAGATACTCTCCCTCCTGCGCGCCAAGACCGGCCGGGTCATAGCCTTCGACGCCCTGGCCCTGGCCCGCGAGGCGAAGAATCCGCTCGCCTTGAACATGGTGCTCCTTGGGGCCCTCGTACGCACCGGCAGGATACCTGTTACGCCTGAGGCCGTGCGCCGGGCCATAGCAAGCGAAACCAAGAAGGCCTTCGTGGATTCCAACATCGCGGCCTTTGAGCTGGGGTTCGAAAAAGCAGCATGACCCGCGAACCGGAAATGGATTGTTTGCCGCTCCGCATCTTCGACAGCCACTGCCACCTGGATGACACGGGCTACGACGCGGACTTGGGCTTCGTCCTGGCGCGGGCGCGCGAAGCCGGCGTTTCCTGCCTCCTGATCCCGGGGATCACCCTCGAAACCTGCCGCAAGGCCGTGGAGATGACAAGGCTCCATGCCGGGCTTTTCGCGGCCGTGGGGGTCCATCCCCACGACGCCAAGGGCTTAAGCGAAAACGCCCTCGCGGCCCTGACGAGGCTCGCCCGGGAGCCTGCGGTCAAGGCCTGGGGCGAGATAGGCCTTGATTTCAACCGGATGCACTCGCCCCGGCCCGTGCAGGAAAAGTGGTTTCTCCGCCAGCTCGAAACCGCAAGGGAGCTTAAGCTGCCGGTCATTCTCCACGAGCGCGACTCGGAGGGCCGCCTCCTGGAAATCCTCCGCGCCCATCCCCCGGCCCGCGCCGGAGTCGTCCACTGCTTTTCGGGAACCCGGGACGAGCTTTCGGGCTACCTCGAGCTGGGCTTTTTCATAGGCATAACCGGGGTCGTGACCCATCACGAGCGGGGCGAAAGCCTGCGGGCGCTTTTGCCGCTCATTCCGCCCGAACGCATCCTGGTGGAAACCGACGCCCCCTACCTCACACCCTGGCCCGAACGCAAGCGCGCCCGCCGCAACGAGCCGGCCTTCACCGCAACCGTTCTCCGGAAAACGGCGGAGGTCCTTTCCCTTGACCCGGCGGAACTCGCCCCCGTAATCTGGGCCAACACGCTGCGCGTCTACGGAATAAGCGAACAGGAGGCGGAAACGCCATGAACGAGGCCGACGCAGCGGCCCTCGCCCGCTTCCTCTATGAGGCCGGGCATCTCAAAAACGCGCCGCGCTCCGGCTGGCTGTTGGCGGGCGTGCCCATGCCCGAGAGCGTGGCCGCCCACTCCTTCCGCGTGGCCCTGATCGCCGCCCTTCTGGCCCGCATGACCGGCGCAGACCCCGGCCGCGCGGCGCTCCTTGCCATCGTCCACGACATCCCCGAGGCCCGCACCACGGACCTCCACAAGGTCGCCCAGCGCTACCTGCCATCCCGCGCGGCGGCGCTGGCCGCGGGCCGGGACCAGGCCGAAAGCCTGCCCGAACCGCTCCGTGACCTCCTTTCCACCGCTCTTTTGGATCTCACCGATACATCAAGCCCCGAGGCCCTGCTCGCCCGCGACGCCGACAAGCTGGACTGCCTCCTCCAGGCCCGGGAGTACGCCGCCTGCGGACACCCCACGGCCGAATGGGTGGAAAGCTCCCTGGCGGCCCTTTCCACCGACGCCGCCCGCTCGGTGGCCCGCGCGGCAATGGGCATGGATCCCTTTTCATGGTGGAAAGATTGAGGCTGTCGGAAAACGCGATCCGCCGCGTTGCGCATCGTCGCGCGGCTCGGTCGCGTACCACGGTACGCTCCCATCGCGCGCCTTGCAGCTCATCGTTTTCCGTAAGCCTCAACGCCGGGCGGGATGACGAAAAAGCGTTCCGCGTCTTCCATTTATGCCGGAAATGGGCTATAATAATAACAAGTCATTGAAGTCATGACGCTGCGGCTGGTTAAAAAATTCCGTTAAAATTCAATAAGTTCATATAACTTTTCCAACGCGGAATCTTTTCCGGGAAAAGGATTCGACAATGCCCACGGGTGCCTGCGGGATAAATTGCGACGTGTGCGGGCTCAACATGTCGGGCCTGTGCTCCAGCTGCGGCCCGGGAACGAGCCACGAGGCGCGGCTCAAGATGGAGGCCCAAAGAAGGCTTCTGGGCGCGGCCTGCCCGATACTAGAGTGCGCGGCCACCAATCGCGTGCCCCACTGCCTCTCCGGCTGCGAGTACTTTCCCTGCGAGAACTACGAGTCGGGCCCCTACCCCTTCTCGCAGGGGTATCTAACCATGCAGCGAAGGAGAAGAAGGGAAAAGCCCCTGGACCCATCGCCCCTTGGCGCGAAAATCTCGGTGCCGCTGCAGTTCTGGGACGAGATAAGGGAGCGCGACGTGGCCATCGTGTGCGACAACGCGCAGGTGCGGCATTTCAAGAAGAGCCGCACCAACCCCTACGCGGGCCTTTTGGTGGACGTATTCGCGGACACGGTGCTGGTGGACCTGGAGGGCCGGTGCCTAAGGCGCTACTCCGAGGGCTTCTGGAAGCGCGCCGAGTACCCGCTTCTGGAGCTTCTGACCCTGGTGTACCTCTTAAACGCCGGGCCGGCCGAGCCCACGGAGCGTGTGGTGGGGCCCGCGGAGCTGAAGGAAGGCCACTTTTTCCAGGGCCCCCACGCGCTTCCGGTGGACGCGGTGGCCAAGCGCTTCGGCGCGGACTTGGACGGCTTCCGCGCGGCGGCCGCGGCCATCGGCGGCCAGGCCGTGGAAATGGCCGACGCGGCCTTCAAGATACTGCCCTTTCCCAAGATTCCCGTCTACTTCCTGGTCTGGGCCGGAGACGACGAGTTCGCGCCGCGCGCCTCCATCCTCTTCGATTCCTCGGTGGAGCTTCACCTTAAGGCGGACGCCGCCTGGGGCGTGGCCTCCCTTGCGGCCAAGTCCCTAATAAGGAAGGCCATTACGGGCGAGAACCCCTTTTAACAGCCTGTCTAAAAACGCGAATTGCGGTGTCGCGCATCAAAGCCAATTCCGGTCACGTACTATAGTACGCTCCCTCCATTGGCTTCTCGCACTCCTTGCACTTCATCGTTTTTATCCAGGCTTCAGATAATGCCTTTTTCAACAGGCTGTTAAGCGGGGGATGAAGGCGGCCGCCCTTCCGCCGTCAAACCTCAAGGGAGCCGATAAAGTCCCGGATGGCGCGGATATTGTTTTCGCGGCAGAAGCCTTCTATTCCCGTGAGCACCTTGAAGGCGGCCGCCGGGTCCACGAAGTTGGCGGTCCCCACCTGCACGGCCGCGGCCCCCACCAGGAGGTACTCCAGGGCGTCCCGGGCCGTTACGATTCCGCCGATGCCGATGACGGGGATTTTCACGGCGCGCGCAGCCTCCCACACCATGCGGAGCCCCACCGGCTTGATGGCGGGCCCCGAAAGGCCGCCGGTCACGTTGGCCAGGACCGGCCGCCTTGTGGCGAGGTCCACCGCCATGCCGGTTATGGTGTTGATGAGGCTCACCGCGTCGGCGCCAGCGCCCTCCACGGCCCGGGCGATCAATGCGATGGATGTGACGTTGGGCGAAAGCTTGGCGATCAGGGGCTTTTTGGTCCTTGTGCGCACCTTGGCGATCACCTGGGCCGCGGCCGAGGGGTCCACGCCGAAGGCCACCCCGCCCGCCTTCACGTTGGGGCAGGAGATGTTGACCTCCAGCGCCGCGACCCCAGGCTCGCCTTCGAGACGCTCGGCGAGGGCCGAGTAGTCCTCCACGGTTTTTCCGTAGATGTTGGCGATGACCGGCGTCCCGACGCCGGCAAGCTTCGGAAGCTTTTCGGCCAAAAAGGCCTCCACCCCCACGTTTTCGAGGCCTATGGCGTTCAGCATCCCGCAGGGGGTCTCCACCACCCGGGGCGGCGGGTTTCCCGGCGAGGGCGTAAGCGAGAGGCCCTTCACCACGATCCCCCCAAGGGCCGAAAGGTCCATGAAGGGGGCGAACTCGATGCCGTAGCCGAAGGTGCCCGAGGCCGTAAGCACCGGATTTTTCAGCAATAGCCCGCCAACCCTCACCGAAAGATCGGGCGCGGGGGAATCGGATGCAGGGTCGGTCATGGCCGCGTCCTTCGCCGGGGTTGACTGCGGAAATCGACAAGTCGAAACGACTATAAGGGCCTTGCAAGCCCTCGTCAATCCTCACTTCTTCCTTTATAAAGGGGCTCCCATGAAACCCATGAAGATGGGCGGACTCGTCCTTGCGCTTTTCGTCCTTTGCACCGCCGCATTTTTCGTTTCCCCCGCTCTTTCGGCCGGGCCGCTTTCCGGGAAAAAAGTGGCGCTGGTGATCGCGCCGCGAAATTTCCAGGACAGGGAGTACGACGCGGTGAAAAAGGCCCTGGACGCGGCGGGAGCCTCGGTCACCGTGGCCTCATCGCAAAAAGGCGCGGCGCGCGGCATGGACGGAGCCGAGGTTCTCGTGACGAGACTTTTGAAGGAGGTGAAGGCTTCCGATTTCGACGCCGTGGTCTTCATCGGCGGCCCGGGGGTGATCGTGCTATGGGGCGACTCCGCGGCCCAGGCCCTGGCCCGCGACGCCGCGGCAAAAAAGAAGCCCCTAGGAGCCATCTGCCTTGCACCGGTGATCCTGGCCCGGGCAGGGGTTTTGAAGGGCAAGGCCTGCACGGTGTGGCCCGACGCCAAGGCCGTGGGCGAACTCAAGAAAAACGGCGGCCGCTATGCGGATAAGCCCGTGGTGACGGACGGCCTCGTAGTCACGGGAAACGGCCCGGACGCGGCCCCCGCTTTCGCCCAGGCTCTTGTTTCCCTCATGAAGTAGGATGCCGCGTGGAAAGCCCGGCCGGAGGTTCGAGCCCAAGCGATCTTGTCACGCGGCCCGATTCGTAGCTCACCACCGCGCCGCCGAAAGCCCGGACGTCCTCGGGGTCGTGGGTGACGAGTATCCCGCCGACAGCGAAGCGTTCCAGTATCTCCCTCACTTCATCCCTCACCCTGGCCCTGAGGGGCGCGTCCAGGGCCGAAAAAGGCTCATCCAGCAAAACCGCGTCTGCTTTTCCTCTTTCCTGTACCTGTTCTTGAACGCCTTGCCGGAAGCCACCAGCACAAGATGCAGGCCGCCGATGCCGCGATGGCGAGAAACGCGGCCTTGTGATCGTCACCGGCCTGGACCGCGGAGTAAACCGCAAGCGAAAGAGTCTGGGTTTTCCGGGAAGGTTTCCCGCGATCATAAGGGTCGCGCCGCGGATTGACGCGACCCTTGCAATCCCAAAAGGCCGAAGCGGTTTTGCGGGAAGGGATGGGAGGCTCAGAAATCGGGCACCGGGCGGCCCAGGAAGCGCAGCAGGGCATCGAGGGTGGTCAAGGGATGCGGCGGGCAGCCTGGAATGAAAAGGTCCACCGGCACCAAGGCCGCGGCTCCGTTTTTTACCTCGGGATGCCCGGAAAACGGGCCCCCGCCTATGGCGCAGCTGCCGCAGGCGATGACGATCCTGGGCTCCGGCACGGCCTCGTAGGTTTTTTGAAGCGCAAGCGCCATGTTTTCCGTCACCGGGCCCGTGATGAGGAGCCCGTCGGCGTGGCGGGGCGAGGCCACGAACTGGATGCCGAAGCGTCCCATGTCCCAGGCCGGCGTGCCGAGAACATTTGCGTCCGCCTCGCAGGCGTTGCAGCCCCCGGCCGAGACCTGGCGCAGCTTGAGGGAGCGGCTGAAGAATTTTTTTGCCACGGGCGACAGGGCCGGAGCTTGCGGGCCGGAGCCCGCCCCAATCACGAGGTCCTCCCGGCGGGCCGCGGCGAGCCTATGGCTTGTTCCGAATCGGATCACCCCCTTCGGACAGGCTTGGGCGCAGGCGCGGCAGAAGAGGCAAAGGCCCGTGTCCAGCGAGGGCCCCGATTTCTCGATGCGTATGGCCCCAACGGGGCAGGCGTCCCGGCAGGCGCCGCAGCCTTCGAGACAATCCCCTTCAATCACGGGCCGGCCGGCGAAGCGGTCCGGCATTTCGGGCGCCGGGCCCGCCGGAAAGCGCATGGTCCGATGCTTCTGACGCAATCTGGCTCTCAAAACCCGCAGCATTTTTCAATCCCTTGGAAGCTCGCAAAAAGGCCTAATCAAAGGCCTCCGCAAAATTTCGTCACAAAAAGGGCGAGGAAACCCACGCCCTTCAGCCCCCCGGTC
>JAKAGN010000342.1 GCA_021815525.1 Deltaproteobacteria bacterium | reverse complement strand
ACGTTGGGGTCCCGGCTCACGAGGGTGCCCGTGGTCATGGGCACGATCTTGACGAACTCGTGGCGCACCGGAGGCGCGCAAAGCGGCGGCGGGCGTTTGAAAACGGACCTGGTGAGCGCCTCCGGCCCGGCCGGGGCCGTGAGGGCGGCGTAAGGCGGGGCGGGGCCCCCGTCGCCGTTGGGAGCCGCCGGCGGGGCGGAGCCGGCGGGCGCCGGAAAGCCCGGCGCGACCGGCGCTCCCGTCCTGGAAGCCGGCGTCCGGGCCGGGGCGCGGCGGACCGCGGCGTTTCCCGGCCGCTTCCTGCCGCGCCTGGCGACGAGGGTCGCCGGGTCATGGACGATGAGGACGTCGGGGTCGGCCTTCCCCTTGCGGTCCACCCCGTAGCCCACCAGGGTCACCCAGTGTCCGCCCACCCGCTCGTAGGTCTCCGTCATGGGGTCGTAGGCGTACCAGCCCACGTTCAGCCACACCGCCGAATCCCCCACGAGGCCGTCCTTGATCCAGCCGATGTCGGGCACGTCGCTGCCGCCGGAAAACTCCTCGGGATGCTCGCGCCAGCCCTGGTAGGCCAGGGTCTCACATGGATAGCCGCGGTCGTCCAGGAACTTCTTGACGCCCAGCATGAGGTCCCTGGGGCTCGTGCCCATGTCGTCGCTCGTATCCATGTAACGGGCCATTCCCAGCACCGTGGCCAGCTGGGGCTGGCTCATGCGCTTCTGCCCCAGGCTGGGGATGAGGTCGGGATAGCCCTTCTGGGCAAGCCATACGAGGGAGTTGGAGACCGCAACGGGCGCGCAGTAGCCTCGGCCGCCGCTGGGAAGGCGGGCGCTCCTGTCGGCCTGGCAAAGGTCGGGGGTTTCCCGCAACTTTTCGGTGTAAATGGGGGGATAGGCCCTAACGCTTAGAGGCAGGAGGAAAAGACAGGCGACGAGGATAAGACATGGCCTTTTCATGGCAAATTCCGCGCATTGGCCGTGGACAAGCGGGGGAGTTCCGTTTCCCATCACGGACACCTTATCAAAAAACGGGATCAATTGCAAGCGAGGGAAAGCCCCGCATGAAGCCCCTGACGCCGTGGCGCCCGAGAATTTTTCGGGGACGGCTTTTTCGTGTCAACTTTTTCCCCCTTGGGGCGTCATAGAAAGCAAGGCTCGAAAAAGGGCCAAAAAAGCGCGAGGAATTTTTTCATGAACGGCGTGTTGAGTCATTTCCCCTCCTGTGCTAAAAAGGATTCCGTAACTCCGGCGCGGACGCCGGAGCCGGTCCCACGAGCCGCCAGGAAAGGGAGAGGCCATGCCAGAAACCGCTCGCCACGCGTTCCGTTCGCTCCTCGCCACGAGCGCTCTTTTCCTCCTTCCCTTCCTTCTCGTCCCGGCGCCGGCCGTTCTGGCCGACGAACTGGACTCGGCCGCGGGAGAAATCATCCAGGATTTCCAGCGGCACATCGGCGCGCCCGTCGAGGGCCGGAAGTACTACGTGGTGGTGCGCTCCTTCGTGGACCAGGACTCGTCGAAGCCCACCAAGATATGCCGGGAGGTGGAAGACGCCCTGGTGGAGCAGATACTGGACCGCTTCGCCGACCGGAAGGACATCGTGGTCTTGGACCGCACCCGGGTGGAGGCCCTGGAGAAGGAGGTGGCCTTCGAGGCCGACCGGACCCGCTTCTCCACCGACGAGTGGACCAAAAAGATGGGAAAGAAGCTGGGCGCTGGCTACCTCATCACCGGAACCGTGTCCAAGCAGGCCCGGCACGTAAAGATCCGCGCCAAGATGATAGACATCGTGACGAGCCAGGTGGTGGCGAGCGCCAGCGCCAACGTGGGCATCGAGGACCTGGACCCCGGGGTCCTTTCGGATTATCCCAAGGACAAGGAAGCGGAGACCCCGGCGGAAACGCCCGCGGCCAAGCCCGCTCCCAAGAAGAAGTCCGGCAAGTCCAAGCCGGCCCCTGTGGTGGAAGAGGAGGACGAAACCCCGCCCCCCGCCCCTTCCCGCTCGCGGAAATCCGGCGCATCCACGCCCCAGCCGGCTCCGCAGCCGTCCCAGCCGTCCTATCCCGAGTCCTCGCCGTGGCCCGCGCAGCAGTACCCCCAGCAGCCCGTCGCGGCCATCTTCTGCTGCGACATGTGGGGCAACCGCCGCTGCCAGCTGGTGGCCCCCGTGGCCGCCGGAACCTCGTGCTTCTGCCCCGGCCAGGGCTACGGCGTCTCCTGCCCCTGACGGCCCTCCTGCGGCCGGGCCGCGCTCTTTTCCGACTCCCCCGCCCCGATTTCGCCGGGGCTTTTTCCAACCCATGATGGTGCCGAACGAATGCCCGCTCTAAAAAAATCGCTTGTAACCCTGCTGGTGCTGGCCCTGGTGGGCGGCGGCTCATACTATTACCTGCAAAAACGGGCCGCGGCCAAGAAGAAGTCCCCCTTGAAGTTCGAGACGGCGGACGTGACCCGGGGCGACATCACCGCCAAGGTCACGGCCTCCGGAACCCTTTCCGCCCTGGTGACGGTCCAGGTGGGGAGCCAGGTTTCCGGCCGCCTCAAGGAAATCTACGTGGATTACAACTCCCCGGTGAAGAAGGGGCAGAAGATAGCCAAGATCGACCCGGAGCTTCTGGAAACCGCCCTTTTGCAGGCCCGGGCCAACCAGGAGGCCGCGGCCGCGGACCTTACGAAGGCCCGGGTCACCGCCGCCGACTCCCGCCGCCAGTATGAGCGCACTAAAACCCTGGCCGACCAGGGCCTCGTGGCCCGGGCCGACTCCGACACGGCGCTGGCCACGGCCAACGCGGCGGACGCGGCGGTGCTCTCCGCGGCGGGCAAGCTCTCGCAGGCCAGGGCGGCGCTGCGGCAGGCCCAGGTGAACCTGGACTACACCGACATCGTCTCCCCGACGAACGGGGTCGTGATCTCCAGAAACGTGGACGTGGGCCAGACCGTGGCCGCGTCCCTCCAGGCCCCGGTGCTCTTCACCATCGCAGAGGACCTTTCCAAGATGCAGGTGGACACCAGCGTGGCCGAGGCCGACATCGGCCGCATCACCCCCGGCATGGCGGCCTGGTTCACCGTGGACGCCTATCCCAAGACGCGCTTCGACGGAGTGGTCCGCCAGATACGGAACTCCCCCCAGACGCTCCAGAACGTGGTGACCTACGACGCGGTGATAGACGTGGCGAACCCGAACCTCGTGCTGCGGCCCGGCATGACCGCCAACGTCACCTTCGTTTACGCCCAGAAACGGAGCGTCCTGCGGGTTCCCAAGTCTGCTCTCAGGTTCAGGCCCGCAGACGACATCCTGGCGCTCCTCGATGGCGGCGCAGGGGGCGGAACTAAAAAAACCGGCGGGACAATGGCCGGAAAACGACAGCAGGGCGCGGCCACTGCCCCGGCAGGAGCCGGCGCGGCCACCGGCTCATCAGGAAGACGGCCCGGCCGGGGCGAAGGCCGGCCGGAGGCCGCGGATGAAACCGACGACCGCTCGACGGTGTGGGTCCTCAAGGGTGAAAAGCCCGTGGCCGTCAAAATCGTGACGGGAATCTCCGACGGATCCCTCGCGGAACTCGTGGAGGGGCCCCTCAAGGATGGCGACCACCTGGTGACGGACGTCACCAACACGACAGCCGCAGACAAGGGTCCCGGCTTCAGGCGGATGTTTTAGCAGCCCGTCTAAAAACGCGAAGCGGCGTCACGCGGAAAAACCAATTCCGGTCACGTAAATCATCCGGGGTCCCCAAGAAATCGAAGATTTCTTGGGGTGGAATTACGCTACCTGCATTGGTTTCCCGCGTTCCTTGCACTTCCTCGTTTTTATCCAGGCTGCAAAATTCAGCCTTTTTCAACAGGCTGTCAGGCAAGGCCATTACAATGAGCACCCCAAGCCAAGGCGAGCGCGCAAACATCCTGGAGCTTAAGGACGTCACCAAGGTC
>JAKAGN010000341.1 GCA_021815525.1 Deltaproteobacteria bacterium | reverse complement strand
TTTGGGGAGCCAGAAATAATCCGCGTAAAATCCAGCGGTCATTTGTTGGCGCAAAACCCCGGAGGGAAATCCCTCCGGGGTTTTGTCGTTTAAGCCGACTTAAGCGCGGCTTTGCGCCCCTCCATACATTCTCATCAATCCTGCGTTTCGAGGCGATTTTTCGGGATGGCTGATGGCGGATGAGGCTGCCGCGCCAAACGGCGGCCAGCCGGAGACGACGAACTATGCGCGGGGGCCGGATTGAAGCGGGACGTTGCAGGGGAATGGAGGATATTTTAGCACCCTGCGATTGGATACAAAAACGGATAAAAAAAGAGGGGAAACCTCCCAGGAGATTTCCCCTCTACCGCAGCCTGCTTCAAGACGTTTCTCAGGGTGCGCCGAACATGGATGGATCCATTCCGCCGGGCGGCATTCCGGGAGGCATTCCGACGCCGTCGCCGGGGCCGGCTTGCTGGGCCTGAGGCTTTTCGACAAGGGCCTCGGGATCGCGGGCCAGGTAGTCGGAGCGCCACTTGCCAACCCTGAATATCCACGGAGAAAGCCGCGCGTTGATCTTTTGGGTCTCCTCCGCGGTCTTCTTGTCGCTTCCCGAGTACAAAACCTCGATCCTGACCTTGCAGCCGTCGGGGCCGACAGGTCCGAAGACGCTCACGCGGTAGGTGGCTCCCGCGAAGGTGGTGAAGTCGAACAGCCGGTCCGCCGGAGCGAGCCCCGCGCCTGGCTTTTCCACGTCGTCGCAGGAAAGCGTCGAGAGGAACTGGGTCATGCGGTCGATGTCGGGACGGCTGGCCTTCTTCCCGGTCGGGAAGGTGACGGCGGTCATGTCCTTGCCCTTTTCGGCGCGCGCCAGGGCGTAAAGGACCGTGGGCGAGGCCCCGCCGCCGGCGGCCAGGCAGGTTATGCTTTTAATGTCCGCGGCCTCCACGCTGACCAGGGACTTGTCCATCCAGTCGGCCGGCTTCTGCTCCTCCATTTCGAAAAAACGGTCCACCAGGTAGATGGTTTTGCCTTCGCCGGGAAGGAGAAACTGGCCCTGGGGCATACCCTTGAACTGGTCGGTACCGGGCCGCTCCTTGCCCGCGATCAGCCGCACGATCTCCTTGCCCGCCGAGTCCTTCACCACGAAAAGGGCGCCCTTCTCCTCCTTCTTGGCGGAGGCGCTGGCGGGGCTTTCCAGGGTGAGACGCGCAAGGCGCTCGGAGGTGGCGGAGAAGGCCCGCCCCACCTTGAGCTCGGTCAGGCCCCTCAGGAAACGCGCCACCTTGTCGAAGTCCGCCGGGTAGTCGAAGCCCTTGTTCACCTGCCAGATGGCGCCCTTCTTGGCCACGGAAAACGCGCCGTCGGCCGACTGGATGCTGATTTCCGCGGCCGAGTTCACGTTCAGCTTCTCGAAGAGGAGCCTTCCCATCGGCACCTCGTCGGCCTGGCGGCCTCCAAGGTAGAGGATGAGCCCCGTGAGCCCGGAAAGAACCACAAGGACCGCGGCCAGAATAAGGAGGGTCCGTTTTTTCATGGCGCATCCCCTCCCTTGCCGTCGTTATGGGCGGGGCGGCTCCCGCGGGCCCGGTAAACCAGAAAGATCACGCCGAAGAGGGCCACGAGCCCGGCCATGGCGAAGATGTTGATGAACTTGACGACGGTGCCGAGGTTGTCCACGTCGGAACGCAGCTTCTTGCGCACGTCCCTGAGCTTCTTGGCCACCTCCAGGGACTGCTGCTTGAAAGTGTCGATCTCCTTCTGCTGCTCCGGGGTGATGATCATGCGCTGGCTGGCGTCCTTCTGCTGCTCCAGCTCTCGAAGCTTGGCGGTGGTCTCCTCCTCCTGCTTCATGAGCTTGTTTTCCTCGTCCATGTACTTTTCCCGGGCTTTTTCCTGGATGTCGAGGACCTTGGTGAAGGGCCGGTCGAACTTGCCGCGGGAGCGGATCCCGATGAGGGCGTCGCCGCTCGTCAGAAGCTCGCAGGAGTTTAAGAGGAAGGTCAGGTTGTCGTTGAAGAGGCCCATGCGCATGAAACCCATGTAGGCCTGCTTCACCATGTAGTTGTCGTCCACCAGGTTGTCGCAGTCCCCCACCATGATGACGGTGGCTTCCTTGACGCACTGGGCGATGTGCCGGCTCTTGTCGGGCGGCGGAGCCGCGGGGTTTTCGGGGTCGCGGGGGGGGCCGCCGGGGAAGGCGGACTTGAACTTTCCCTGCACCCTGACCGCCAGGGGCAGCTCCTTCTGGCCGTCCTTGAACTCCTCCTGGATCATGCGGGCGCCCAGGGTCGCGGTGTAGGAATCCACGAGACCCGACTGGGCGCTGCTCTTGACCAGCACCTCCCAGTCGCCCTTGAAGTCGGGCCCCTGCTCGAAGGTGCCGGCCACCGGAAAGAGGAGCGAATCCAGGTTCGCGGTGAGGACGCTCTTCTTGTCGAGGGAAGCCTCGCGGGCCGAGATCCAGGTGGGGTTGTACTCCACGAAGTTGAACTGGTTGCGCACCTGGGTGGCCTGCTTCAAGTCCGCCACCGCCTTTCCGGGAACCATGTTGAAGCCCCATGCCGCGAAAACCGGGTCCAGCTCCGAGGTCTGAAGGCTCCGGGCCTGATTCGGGCGTGACTCGGGATCGGCCATGCAAAGGGGGTCCTCGTACACGATGAGGTTCCTGCCGCTCATCACGTACTGGTCGATGGCGTAGCCGGTGCGGTAGCCAAGCCGCTTGGGGTAGAAGACAAGGAGAAGGTCTATGGAAGGATCTATGGCGTCCGCAAGTACAGGCACCTCCCTCACGTCATAGGTCTTTTTAAGCTCCGAGATGAAGTACCAGGGATCGCTTCCGGGGCTGCCGGGCGGAATGTTGGGGTTCTGGCGCATCCCGAAGACCGGCAGGCCCGAAAGCACGCCGATGACCTTCTTGCGGGGCTCCTGGAGCGTCAGGATGGTGCGGGTGAGGTCGTACTCCAGAAGCTGCTCCCTGGCCTGGTCCAGGAAGGGGATGGCCTCCTCCCGCTCGGCCGCCACGGCCACCAGTCCGAAGTAGACCCGGTTGCCGTCCCCGGTGGTGCGGGCCTCGATGCCGTACTTCTGGGCCCAGTCCTCCTCGTCGGAGTCCTGCTTGGGATCGTACTCCTCAACCCTCACCTTGCCCTTGCTCACGCTTCCGTACTCGTGGAGAATCTCCACCACCCGCTTCTCGTACTCCTTGATGGGGATGGGTATCCTCTCGTCGCTCTTGCTGAAGAACACCTTGAAGGTCACCGGCTCCTTGAGGTTCGAGAGGATGGCCTTGGTGCTCTTGGTGAGGGAGTAGAGATGCTCCGAGGTTATGTCCAGCCGCACCCTGGCGAAGGAGAAAATGACATTCGCTAACACCAGGATGGCCAGAAAGATGAGGACTCCCGTGGTGGACAGGAGGTTTTTGGCGATGTTGCGTTCCTTGCCGGGCATGGTGGGTATCTCCTTGTTCGCTTTCCTTCGGGACGGACGCCTTGGATCAGGAACTCCTGCGGCCCGTCAGAATCACGCCGGTCAGGACGAGCATGAAGGACATGAGGGAGAAGTAATATAGGAAGTCCCGAAGGTCCAGGACGCCTTTCTGCATGCCCATGTAGTGGGTCATGATGGAAAAGCCCGAGATGAGATCTATCACGACCCTAGGGAGGTAGTCGGCCAGGGCGTCCGTCACCGGCGGCCAGCCGGCCATGACCAAAAAGAGCCCGATCACCACCGAAAGCACGAAGGAGATCACCTGGTTTTTCGTCATGGCGCTCGTCATGGCGCCGATGGAAAGGTAGGCGCCGGCAAGCAGGAGGCTTCCCACGTAGCCGGAAAAAACCGCGCCGAGATCCGGGTCCCCGAGGTATATCACGGTGATGACAAGGGGAAAGGTGAGGAAAAGGGCGACGCCGAGGAATATCCAGGCGGCCAGGAACTTTCCCAGTA
>JAKAGN010000340.1 GCA_021815525.1 Deltaproteobacteria bacterium | reverse complement strand
AAAGATAAAGGGCAGCGGCCTTTCAGCCATCCCGTCCCGCGAAGAGCTGGCCGGGCTGGGAAGGGCGACGGAGCCGGTTCCCATCGATCCCGGCCGCGCCGAGATGGAGCGGCGGATACTCTTCACCTACGAGGCGGTGGGTGCCTGCAACTGCGAGGATATCAGCTGCGAAACTTGACAGGCCGTCGAAAAACGCGAAATTAGGCCTCGTGCTTCATCGTTTCTATCCAGGCTTCGCGTCGTGCCTGTTTCATCGGCCTGCATGAATCAAGCAATTCAAAATGCTAAAATCGTTTTCCGATAATGCATAAGGAGAAGCCATGATCCTCTCCGTCGCCGAAAAGCTCGCCATGAATAACCCGGTGCGCGCGGCCTTCCAGCGCCGCTACGAGGCGCGTAAGCTCCTCAGGCTCGGGGGCCCGATGCCCGGCGGCCGCGTCCTCGAAATGGGCTGCGGCCGGGGCGTGGGCTCGGAGATCATCCTCACCGCTTTCGGGGCGCAGAGCGTGGACGCCTTTGATCTCGACCCCCACATGGCGGCCCTGGCCCGGAAGCGCCTTGCCCGCTTCGGGGACCGCGCGAGGGTTGCGACCGGCGACGCCGAAAAAATCGAGGCCGCAGCCGATACCTACGACGCGGTGTTCGACTTCGGCATCATCCACCACGTTCCGGGCTGGAAAAGGGCCGTGGCCGAGGCGTTCCGGGTATTGAAACCCGGCGGCCGCTTCTACACCGAGGAGGTCTACGTAAGCTTCGTGGCGCATCCCCTGGTGAAGGCGCTTGCGGACCACCCGCGCGAGGCCTGGTTCACCCACGAGCGCTACGGAGGGGCGCTGGCGGAGGCGGGCTTCTCCATCCTGGGGCACGAGCGCTTCCTCAACCTTTTCGGATGGTTCGTGGCGGAAAAACCCGAAGGAAGCAGCTAATGACGCCGAATCCGGCTGAAGAAGACCGCCGCTTCATGGCGCTCGCCCTGAAACGGGCGGAGGAAGCCCTTTCGCGCGGCGAGTTCCCGGTGGGCGCGGTCCTGGCGGCCCGGGGCCGGGTGGTGGCGGACGGCTCCCGGGACGGCACCGCCCTCTGCCCCGCCAACGAGGTGGATCACGCGGAAATGGTGGCCCTCAGGAGGGTGGAGCCGCTTCTGGCTTCGGGCGAGGTCGCGGCGTCGGACCTTGTCTGTTACGCCACCCTGGAGCCCTGCCTCATGTGCTACGCGGCGCTTCTGATCCACGGAGTCAATCGCATAGTATACGCATACGAGGATGCAATGGGCGGCGGCACCGCCTGCGACCTTTCGGTGCTTCCCCCCCTTTACCGCGACAAACGCCCACTCATCGCGCCGCACGTGGAGCGGGAAAAAAGCCTCGCCCTCTTTCAGCGCTTCTGGGCCGATCCCGCCACGATCTATCTCCGCGACACCTACCTTTGCCGCTACACCATGTCCCAAAGCATGGTCGAGTAACGGTCAAAACTGGCGATCCGATCCGATCAAGCACCATCGCGCCGAACAATGCTCATTTGCTTCATCCGGCCTCACATCAAAAATCTTATTGATGAAGGCCGATATTTTTTTCCAAGATAGTGTTTTTATTGTTGACAATTATTTGCAATAACGCTTATCAGAGTGCATATGGAATGATCCTGGAAGTTGCTTGAACTTAACTCACACAAAAAGGAAAGGAATCCGACGATGGCGAAAACCCTGACAGAAATGGCCGCCGAAATCATCGCCGCCAAAGCTGCGCGCGCCGACATGTCCCAGGAGGCTCTGACCGAGGCGTTGAACTCCACCTTCAACGCGCTGGCCCAGCTGAAGTGCAAGGAGGAAACGCAGGAACAGGCCGAGCTTTCCACGGAAGTTTCCGACGAGGAAATGGACGCCCTGGTGGAGCTTCGCAAAACGCCCAAGCGCTCCATCCGCAAGAGCAAGGTCATTTGCCTCGAATGCGGCCAGGAGTTCAAGCAGCTCACCAACGGGCACTTGAAGGAGCACGGCCTCACCACGAAGGAGTACCGCAAGAAGTGGGGCTTCACCGCGCGCCAGCCGCTCTCGTCCCAGAATCTTTCCGCCAAGCGCCGGAAGAGCGCCGAGGAGCGGGGCTTGGGCGAGATGCTGAAGAACGCCCGCCAGAAGAAGGCCGCCAACGCCGAGGCCGCCGGCAAGAAGGGCGGGCGCAAGAAGGCCGCCAAGAAGCCCGAATGACAGGCCGTCGAAAAACGCGATCCGCGGTGTTGCGCTTCGTCTCGCGCTCGATCACGCACAGGAGTACGCTCCCATCGCGCTCGGCTTGCGCGCCTTGCGGCTCGTCGTTTTTCGTCAGCCTGTAAATGGCGCCTTATCAATGGGCTTGCAACGAGGCGCGCGGACGGTCCGCCCCCGCACGAAGCGGCGGACCGTCCGCAATGTTTGATACCAAGTTGCGTTCAAAGAGAGAGTATCCGCGGGGGGCGGGGAAACCCTTTTCCGCGAAAAGGGTTTCCCCGCCCCCCCCTCCCCTTCCCAAAAGGCCCGGGGGCCCAAAGCATGAAAATGGCCCGCCCCCGGACCCCCGATATGCACGGGGCGCGTTGCTGCACAACGCGCCCCGCAGTTTTTAGGTTCTAGTATGAAAGGCCTGCGATGAAGGACACGGAGCCCCTCATCTTCCGTAAGGGCAAAAGGCCCTGGTACGACCGGGCGCGGGTCCTGGTGGCCATCCTCGTGCTTCTAGGGATTCTGCTCCACTTCGCGGTGACGGGCCTTCTGACCGCGTTGGAACTCGATCCGAAGTTCCGGGCCTTCGCATGGTTTCCCGCGTTTCTCGGCGCCCTGTGCGTGATCCTGATCGCGCGGCTGGTTCTCCACCTTTACAGGAACCACCTGCCCAAATCCATCGAGGACTGACCGGGCCGCGCTCCGCCCGAACCTTTTCACGCCCACGGACAGCCGTGCTTATCCTAAGCGACATCATCCGCGTGACCAAAAGTTCCGTAGCCGGGGCCATCTTGCGCCGTGACCCCGCGCCCATCCGGGAAATGGCGGAAAGGGCGCGGGCCGCCGGGGCGAACGTCATAGACATCAACGCGGGCCCGCTTTCCCGCGACCCCCAAGGGACCATGAGCTTCCTGGTCCGGGCCGTGGAGGACGCCGCCCCGCTTCCGGTCTGCCTCGATACCGCGAACCCCGTGGCGATGGAAGCGGGCCTTGCGGCCGCCCGGAACGGCCGCGCCGTGGTGAACGGCGTTTCCCTCGAACCCGCGAAATTCGACGCGATAGCGCCCATTGCGGCCCGCCACGGAGCCTTGGTGGTGGCCTATCTCCTTCGCGCCGACGGCCTCGTGCCCCCCGACGCCGCCGGGCGCCTGGCGGCCGCGGCCGAGCTTTTCGCCCGCCTCACGGACGCCGGAGTCGCGCCCGAACGAATCCTCTTCGATCCCGTGTGCCCGCCGCTCATCTGGCAGGACGGCCCGGCCCAGGCCCGGGAGGTGCTGGAAACCGTGCGGCTCCTGCCGGAGGTCCTGGGCTACCCGGCCAGGACCCTGGTGGGGCTCTCCAACCTCACCACCGGGGCGGGGCCGCGCGATAAAAAAATCCTCCTCCAATCAGCCTTTCTTTCCATGCTGGCGGCCCAGGGGCTTACGGCCGTGCTCCTCGATACGGACCTTACGCCGGTCGTGCAGGCCGCCCGCGCCGCGTCGCTGCTTCAGTCCGGCTCGGTATTCTGCTGGGAATCCCTCTGACGGAGCGCCTGAAAACGCGATTTGCGGCGTTGCGCTTAAAAGTCAATTCCGGTCACGTACAACAGTACGCTCCCTGCATTGACTTTTCGTGCGCCTTGCAACTCATTTTTTTAGAAGCCATCTCAAAAATACCGGAAGGGATTTGCGGGGGAGGGAGGGAAAACCTTTTATGAATAAAAGGTTCTTCCCTCCCTCCCCCGCACCCCC
>JAKAGN010000007.1 GCA_021815525.1 Deltaproteobacteria bacterium | reverse complement strand
GCGGACCAGCATCTCCATCTCGTCCACGGCGCGGACCGCTTCGGCCGCGCGCTGGCGGCGGCTGTGGTGCACGGTGCAGAAGGTGCAGCGGTTGGGGCAGCCCCTTGAGGTGAACATGTGCTTCCCGATGGCCTTTTTGCTCCCCTTGTAAGGGAGGTTCGAGACCGAGGGGATGTTGTAGAGCTTCTGGGGAACCAGCTCCCGCGCCGGAAAGGGAAGCTCCGCCAGGTCCTCCACCCGGCCGGCGGACGCGGCCTTCACCACCTCGCCGTTTTTGATCCAGGAGACCGCCGGAAGCTCCGAGAAGTCGCGGCCCTTGTCGGCCAGGACGCGGCAGAGGTCCCTCATCACGAACTCGCCCTCGCCGTGCACAACGGCGTCGCAGGCGCCGTTCTTGAGATAAGCCTCGGCGAAGACCGAGGCGTGGACGTTCCCGAGAACCACAAGGGTTTCCGGCAGATGCTCCTTTATCCAGCGCCCCAGGTCGTAAACTATGCCGCCGTTAGACGTGAAGACCGTGAGCCCCACCACATCAGGCTTTTCCGCCGCGATGCGCGCTTCCAGGTCCTCGCTGGAAAGGCGCTCCACGAAGGCGTCCACCGCCGTTACCTCGTGGCCTTCCCCAAGAAGGACGGCCGCGATGTAGAGTATGCCCAGGGGCTCGAAGGGCGTGATGAGGTTGGCGCCCCGGCCGATGACGCGCGTAAGGTCGTCCGGAGGGTTTACAAGCAGAATCCTCATTTGCTCTCGCGCTCCTTTTATGCTTTGGGCGTCCGTCCGCGGGCGGCCCAGGAAAGCTCGTTCACCCAAACGATCTCGATGTCGGTAAGGTTGGCGCTTTCCATGAGGCGCAGGACCTCGTCCCTTTTGTAGTAATGGGCGATCTCGGGAAGCATCTGGTCGAAGACTATGGACCTTAGATGCGGAAATGAAACGGTGCGCAGGAACCTTTGGTAGGGCGGCGGGTTCCGGCGCAGGCGCACCAGGGCCATGAGGAGGGCCGCCGGGAGAATGGAAAGCGCGTGCACGGCCCCAATGGGAAGGCGGGAAAAGAGAGCCCTCCGCAAGGGGTCGAACCAGCGCACCACCCACTCGTTGTTCTCAAAGCCGTAGAGCCACAAGCAAACCCAGCCGCCGGGCCTGGCCGCGTCCCGCATGGAGGCAAGCGCCCTTTCCGGGTCGTGGAGGTGGTGGACCACGCCGATGGAAAAGACAACGTCGAATCGGCCCCGGTCGCTTAGCTGGTAGGCGCTCTCGCGGGCCACCGCAACCTCCGGGAAGCGCGCCAGGTTCCGCCGCGCGGCCGTGAGCGAGCGCTCGTCCAGGTCAACGGCCTTGCCGCCCGCCGCGCCGTAGGTCATGGGCCAGTAGGAGTTGCGGCCCATGCCGCAGCCCACGTCAAGGAAGGTCCTGCCCTTCCAGTCCGAAGGCTCGAAGAAGGGCGTCCAGCGCCTGAACTGGGTCTCGTACTCCGGGAGAATCTCGTCGTAGTGGTGCCACTCGTAGCCGAAGCGGGCGAAGGAGTCCTTCGGGTTCTCCGACTCGCGGCCCTGGCCCGGCGCGGTCTTCTCGGCCACTGCATATAGCTGAGCCCCTCGCCCCTTGGTGTTAAAAAGGTAGAGGCCGCGCAAGACCGCGCTCACCAAGCGCTGGTATGGGCCGTAGCTGTCGCGGTCGAAGCTCTTTATGGTCTTTTCCGGGTCGAGGTTCGCCAGCACCTTGGAAAGATCGTGGAAGGGAAAGCCCTCGTTCCACACCCGGACCCGCGAGAACCCGGCGCGCGTGAGGGCCTCCTTCATCTCGGCCGCCGAAAAGTGCCGCACGTGCCCCACGTGGCGCTCCGTGGCCCTGATCTTGCCCGACTGTGTGCTTAAGATGAGCCGCCCGCCCGGTGCCAGGACGCGGTGGATGTTCCTGAGGTAGGCGTCCGGCCGGTCCAGGTGCTCGATGACCTCGCTCGAAAGCCCAAGCGCGGGAGCCTCGTCGAAAAAGGCATCGTCGAGCTTTGCGGAAAGATCGGCCTCCTTCCACGAAATTTTCGGGTGCTCCCTGCGGTTCCTTTCCAGCTGGGCGGGGCTCAAGTCTATCCCCACCAGCCGCGCCTTGGGAAAATCCCGCGCCACGGCCAAAAGGAGCGCGCCGTTTCCGCATCCGAAGTCGCAGATGAGGCCGGGAGCCATGTCCCGCGTAAGCTTCCTGATCCGCCCGACACGCGCCCGGGGAGCGGCCATGTACTTCCAGTAGGGCTGCTCCGTGGCCGCGAAGCGATCGTAGTAGTCGCGGTTTATCCGGGCCGCGTCCGGCCTGACTGTCTGGCTCATGGCTCTTTCGTATGGGGATTGGGTTTTGCTGGGGGAGGGTTTTTCCATCCTCCCCCAGCCCCCCTTTCCTAAAAAAAGTAAACGCTTCACGCGCCAAATGCGCGCCCGGAGCAGGTTTTCCATCTCTTCTCTTTTTTTAAACTTAAATTTCCGGCTGTTATAGCGTTCATAATTTGAACGTTCAAAAATTGAACGTTCAAATTATGAACGCACCAGTCATAACTACCGAAAATTCCAACACTTTACCCTATGCGACACAAACGACTTCCGCCGGCCGGATGCGAAGCTCATAAACCCTCGCGGAGCCTTGCCAAGCCCTGGCCGGCATGAAGGCTGACGGAAAACGATGAGCTACAAGGCGCGCGCGATGGGAGCGTACTGTTGTACGTGACCGAGCCGCGCGACGAAGCGCAACGCAGTAGATCGCGTTTTCCGACAGCCTTCAGGTGAAGAACCCCAGCACGTAAGCGTTCCACAGGAAAAGCCGGTGGTCGCGGCGGCCGGCCATGTGGTCACCAAGGGCGCGGGCGGTGAAGCCCGGGGCCTCGCCGGGTATCTCGCCCGGCTGGAAGAGCCCGCGCCGGAACCAGTCTCCCACCGGCACGCCGAAGCCCTTCTTGCGGCGGTGGAGGATGTCCCCGGGGAGGACCGGCTCCAGGGCCTTCTTCAGGATATGCTTGGTGCGGCCATTTTTTAGCTTCACGCGCCAGGGGATGCGCCGCACGAGTTCGCACAGGTCCTTGTCCAGGAAGGGCGCGCGGATTTCCAAGGCGTGCATCATGCCCGCCCGGTCGCTCTTCACCAGGATGTCGTCGGCCAGGTACAGTCTAGTGAAAAATTCGAGGGTCTTGTCAACGATGTTTTTGGGGCCCCCGGCTTCCCAGGCGGAAATTGCCTCCTCGTAGATTTCCTCGGGGTCGGCGGGCTCGCGGAAAAGATCGCATAGCTCCGAGGGCGAAAGGGGGCCCATCCACACGGGGTTCCAGAGGCGGCTGGCGTGTGAAAGGCCTGTGAGCGTGCGTTTGAGCTTGAAATCGAGGCTCATGTAGCCGTGCGACACCGGAAGCCGCGAAACCACCATGAGGATGGCCCTATGGAGCGGCTTGGGCACAAGCTTGGCGTAGAAATCCGCCAGGGCCAGGGCCTTGAAGGGGTCGTAGCCCGCGAAAAGCTCGTCCCCGCCGTCGCCGGAAAGGGCCACGGTGACGCTCTTGCGGGTCTCGCGGGAAAGGAGCCAGGTGGGGAGGATGCTGCTGTCCCCCATTGGCTCGTCCAGCATGGAAAGGACCTGGGGCGCTATCCCGCGCGCGCTTTCCATGTGGCAGGCGGCCTCGGTATGGATGGTATTGAAAAGGCCCGCCGTGCGCCGTGCGTAGGCCGACTCGTCGAAGCTCTTTTCCGCGAAGGCTATGGAAAAGGTGCGGACGGGCTCGTCACCCTTTGCCTTGGCCGCGAAGGCCGTCACGGCCGAGGAATCTATTCCGCCCGAGAGGAACACGCCGATGGGCACGTCCGCCACCAGGCGCTCCGCAACCGAGCGCGAGAGGATTTCCCGGATTTCCCGGCTCCACGCCTCTTCGGCGTTTTCGGGAAGATCCTCGGGGGCGTCGATGGAGAAGGTGAAATGGTGCGAAATTCGGGAGGAGAGGCTCTCAAGCTCAAGCAGGAGGTTCGCGCCGGCCGGGAGCTTTTGGACGCCCTGGTAGAGGCTTCCCGGGGCCGGGATGTAACCGTAGGCGAAGTACTTCTTGATACTCTTTCGGCTGATTTCGGCCGGGACCCGCGGGTGAACGATGAGCGAGGAAAGCTCGGAGGCGAAGGCGAAAAAGCCGGGACGAGCCGTATAGAAGAGGGGTTTTTCCCCGAAGCGGTCGCGGGAAAGGAAGAGGCTGCGGCGCTCGCGGTCCATAAGCGCGAAGGCCCACATGCCGTTCAGCCGCTTTGGAAGCTCCTCGCCCCACTCCCGCCAGCCGTGGAGAAGGACCTCGGTGTCCGAGTGGTGGGTCTCGAAGCGGTGCCCCCGGCCTGTCAGCTCCCGGCGAAGCGCGGCGTGGTTGTAAATCTCACCGTTGAAGACCACCGCGAGCCGGCCGTCGGCCGTCTCCATGGGCTGGCTGCCGCCCGCTAGGTCCACCACCGCGAGCCGCCGGTGCCCCAGGGACACCCCAAGCGCCGGATCGTGGAGCAGGCCATCGCCGTCCGGCCCCCGGTGGGAAAGACGGCGCATCATGGCGGCAAGGGCCGCGTCGTCCCGCTCTCCCGTAAAGCCGCAGATACCGCACATTAATCAGGCCGTTTCAAAGGGAAAGGGGAAAGAATTCTCCGCCCTCTCCCTTTCCAAGTACTTTTAGTATGGCGCTCCGTTGAAAAGGCTGCACCCGAAGCCTGGATAAAAAAGATGAAATGCAAGGAACGCGAGAAACCAATAAGGGAGCGTACTCTTTTGTACGTGACCGAAATTGGTTTTGAGGCGTGACGCCGCAGTTCGCGTTTTTAGACGGGCGTCATTGCTCCGTCATGTTTTTCGTATAACTTACGATATAAGGCCGCCGGTTCTGGGACTCGAAGTAGGTGCGCATGACCAGGTCCGTTGTTATCCCCAGGAGGAAGCAGATGATCCCGATGAGGAAGAACTGCACCGCCAGAAGCGGCAGCGGCGTCTGGATGAAGGTTTTCCCGCCCCAGAACTTGAAGTAGAGCATGGCGAAAAAGCAAAGGAACGACAGCAGCATACTGGCGAAACCCACGGAGCCGAAGGCGTACATGGGTTTCTGGGCGTAGCCGTCGTAGAACTTGATGAGGAGAAGGTCAAGGAGCACCTTCAGGGTCCGCTCCAGGCCGTACTTGGATTGTCCCGAGCCCCGGGGCCTGTGGGATACCGGAATCTCGGCGATCTTGGCCCCCTGCCACTTGGCGTAGATGGGCAGGAACCGGTGCATCTCGCCGTAAATGCCGAGGTTGCGGATGAAGGGCCGCCGGTAGCCCTTAAGGGTGCAGCCGTAGTCGTTCAGGGAGACGCCGGAAATTGCCGAGATCAAGCGGTTGGCGAAAAAGCTCGGGACCTTGCGCGTGAGCGCCTTGTCCTTGCGGTCCTTGCGCCAGCCCGAGACCACGGTGTAGCCCTCTTCGAGCTTTTCGAGGATGAGCCGGATGTCGGCCGGGTCGTTCTGGAGGTCGGCGTCCAGGGACACCACCACCTCCCCCGAGGCGTGGTCGAACCCGGCCATCATGGCGGCGCTCTGGCCGAAGTTGCGCCGGAAATGGATGACCTTGACGCGGGGGTCCACGCACAGGGAATCGAGAAGAAGCTCGGAACCGTCGGTGGAGCCGTCGTCCACGAGGATGATCTCGTAGGAGCGCCCCAGCGCGTCAAGCTCCCGCGAAAGTTCCTCGTGGAGTTTTCCGATGTTGCCCGCCTCGTTAAAGACGGGCACCACCACGGAAAGTTCCAGGGGCTCGCTCATCAGGTCCACGCCCTTACGCGGTTAGTTGCCCGCGCCCGGCTGCTGCTGGGGCGGCGGTTGCTGGGCGGGCTGAGGGGTCTGCTGGGGCTGGCTCTTCTTGTACTTCTTGGCGTCGCAGCGCATGGGCAGCACCTTGCCGTCACGCTCCTCCATCACCTGGATGGAATGTATCCCCGCCCCCGACTGGCGCGCCAGGACGTAGCTCACGAAGAAAACGTAGCCGTTGGCGCAGACGGTGCGCACCATCCAGGTGTTGAGCTCGTAGGGAAGTTTCCCCTCCTCCATCACCACGATGTCGTCGTCGGCGAAGGCGAAGGAAGCGGCAAGGGATACGAGAAGAAAGACGATGGTAAGCCCCGCGAAAAATCTTTTCATGAACCACCCGCCTTGCGTTGTGGGTTAAAGGCCCGCTTACGGCGTCCTGCGGCAGGAAGCGCAAGCGGAAAGGCGCGCACGGCCCGGGTTTGGCCCGGGCGCCGGTCTGCGGCGCGGCGCGTGTTTGAAAGGGGAAAATATCATCTTGTCCGTGGGAGAAGGCACGAGGTCAAAGACGCAAGCATCATTTCACCCGGAGGGCCGCTTTGTCAAGGCCGAAGAGCCTTTTACCGCGGGTTCCGGCCTATCAACGCGAACTTTTGGCGGAATTCCTCACAGCGGGTGGGGAACCGCGAAAAGCCCCTCGGTTTCAGGAAGACCGAACATTATGTTCATGTTTTGAACGGCCTGGCCCGCCGCGCCCTTTCCCAGGTTGTCTATGGCGGAGACCAGGATGAGGCGTCCGGCGCGCTGATCAACCCTGGCTGCGACGTCCAGGAAGTTGGTGCCCCGCGTGTTGCGGGTCTGGGGAAGGGCGCCGGGCTCGCACACTCTAACAAAGGGCCGGCCCGCGTAGAAATCGAGGAGGACCTCCCGGGCCTTTCCTTCGTCCAGGCCCTTTTCCATCTTGGCGTAGCTGGTGGTGAGCATCCCCCGGCTCATGGGCGTAAGGTGCGGCACGAAGGTGATGACGGCGGGCCTTCCCGCGGCCAGGGAGAGGTTCTCCTCCATCTCGGGCTGGTGCCGGTGGCTCGCCGGCTTGTAGGCCATGAAACCTTCCGCCACCTCGCAGAATTGCGAGGAAAGCGCCAAGCTCCGGCCCGCGCCCGAGACTCCGCTCTTGGAGTCGATCACGATGGATGAGGGGTCCAGGAGCCCGGCCCGCAAGAACGGAATGAGGGGGATGAGCGCGCTGGTTGGATAGCAGCCGGGGTTTCCCACAAGCGCCGCCCCCGCGATCTCGTCCCGGTAAACCTCGCAAAGCCCGTAAACCGAGGCCGCGGCCGCCGCCCGGGCGGAGTGCGGCTGGTAATGGGCCTCGTAGAGGGAAAGGTCCCGGAAGCGGAAGTCCGCCGAAAGGTCCACCACCTTCTTCCCGGCCTCAAGGAGCGGCGGAACGATGGACATGGGAAGCTTGTGGGGAAGCGCGATGAAAACCACGTCGGCCGCGCCGCAAAGCTCCGCCGTGTCGAGATCCCGGCAGGGGATGTCCACCACCCCCTTGAAGGCCGGGAAAATCCTCGAAATGGGAACCCCCGCGTAGCTGCGAGACGATAGGTACGTAAGGGTAACCGACGGATGCCCGGAAAGAATCCTTACAAGCTCCGCCCCGGCGTACCCCGTGGCGCCCAAAACCGCGGCCCTGATGGATTTCATGGCGTCTCCTGGAGGGCTTCGCATTCCGCCGCTCGACCATTGACAAGCGGACGAGGGGCGGAAGGCCGATCCGCGCCGGACGAGCCGGCGCACAACGACAAAAGGGGAAAAGCCCCGATGAGGGCCTTTCCCCTTCCGTATCGAAGAATTTTTGCGGGAAAAACCCGGAGCTTAGCGCTTGCTGAACTGGAAGCGGGCGCGGGCGCTCTTCTGGCCGTACTTCTTGCGCTCCTTGATGCGGGGATCGCGGGTGATGAACCCCGCCTTCTTGAGAACGCCCCGAAGCTCCGGCTGGAACTCGATCAGGGCCTTGGTGACCCCGTGCCGGATGGCCCCGGCCTGCCCCGTGCTTCCGCCGCCCGCCACCATGACCTTGACGTCCACGACGCCCGCGGTGTTGGTGAGGGCGAGGGCCTGAACGGCGCGGACCCTGGCGTTTTCCACGGTGAAGTACTCGGCCAGCGGCCGGTTGTTGATGGTGACGACGCCGGTGCCGGGCTTGATCCAGGTCCGCGCGATGGCGGATTTGCGCTTGCCGGTGGCGTAAAAGACGTTTTCCTGACTCATTTTAGACCTCATGTCAGCTTGTTGGCCCCCTCGCCCAAAAAGCCCGCGCAAGACCGCGGCGCGAAGGGGTAAAACGAAAAGGGCGACGTTCCGTTCGCGCGCGGCCGGGGTTTACGGCGCGGCTACGGGAGCGCTCAGACGCCCGTGATGACCCAGGGCTCAGGCTGCTGGGCGGCGTGGGGATGATCCGCGCCCGCGTAAACCTTGAGCTTCTTGTTTAAGGCGCGGCCCAGCCGGTTCTTGGGGAGCATCCCCTTGACCGCGATCCTGATGACGTCCTCGGGCCTCTTGGCCAGGAGCTTCTCGGCGGTGATGCTCTTCAATCCGCCGGGATAGCCGCTGTGACGGTAATAGGTTTTCTGGCTCAGCTTGCGGCCGGTCAGCTTGATCTTGTCCGCGTTAACCACCACGACCCAGTCGCCGGCGTCGGCGTGGGGGGTGAACATGGGGCTCATCTTGCCGCGGATCCTTGCGGCGACCGCTGCGGCCAGTCTGCCGAGGACCATCCCCTCCGCGTCAACCACGTACCACTTTTGGGGGTTGTCCTCGCTCTTTGCCGATAATGTGTATTTCTTCACGACCGTACTCCTCCAATATGGAATCGGCGGTTTATATGCCGCCCGTCCTGCCGTGTCAAGCAAAAACGGAGAAAAGCCGGAGAATGAATTTTTTGTCCCATCGGCCCCGAATCAATCCCCAAGCCCGGTCCGTTTTTCCTAACATTTACCACTGCCTTTCCTTGCACCCCTCTTCCGCGCATCGCATCAACGATTGACCGGCGGAATGCGAAGCCGCGTATAAAGTCGCATGGAGCCTTACCAGTATCTGCTGGCATAAAGGCCGCCGGAAAGCGATGAAATGCAAGGCGCGCAAGCCGAACGCGAGGGAGCGTGCTGTTCGCACGTGACCGAGTCGTGAGGTGCAGCGCAACGACGCAGTTCGCGCTTTCCGGCGGCCTTACCCGGAAATCCCCCTGCACACCGCAAGGACCGCGGCCTCCACGATGAGGCGCGGGTTCTGGCCGGTGCTTTTAAGGCGGCGGTCGGCGTCCAGGAGTATGGAGAGGGCCGCGAGAAGCTCTTCCTCGGAAAAGTTCCCGGCCTTCTCGAAGGTCTGGTGGAGGGCGAAGGGATGCGCGCCGCGGGAGAGGAAGAGGTCAGTTTCGGCCTTGGGCTTTTTGGGGGCCGGGGCCCTGGCCTTGCCCTTGGCTGGCGCGGGCTCACCGGAAGCCTTCGGGGGCGAGGCCTCGGCCCGCCAAGAGGAAAGAAGGGACTCGATGGTCTCGTCGAAGGCGGCGATGGCGGGAATGATGTCCCGCTCGAACGCGCCGGGGTTCATCCCGCGCCGGTAGCCGCTTGCCGCCGGGGTCTTGAGGAAGGCCTTGATGGCAAGGAGCTTCCGCAGCTGGTTGGCGGCGGCGCCGACCGCGCCCGTGGCCTGGATCTCCCCCGAAAGGAGCCGCCCCAGAATCGTCAGGGCCGCCTCGGCGTCCCTTGAAAGGAGCGCGTTGGTGAACTCGTAGATCCGGTCCTCGCGCGAGCGGGAGACGAGGGCCTCCACGTCCCTTTCCGTTATCCGCGCCCGTTCGCCGGCGTAGGCGGCAAGCTTCGCAAGGGCGCTGGAAAAGCCCGCCGGGTCCGGGCCCAGGCGCTCCATGAGCGCGTCGAACGCGCCCTGCTCCAGGGTTTTCCCCAGGGGCGACAGCATCTGCGCGGAGCGCTCCCTCATGATCTGCCGCTGGGCCTCCTTGTCGGCGCTGCGGTTTCCCCGGGGAAGCGAGCAGTCCACCACCACGCCGGCTTTCTCGAAGGTCTTGTAGAGACGCTTTCTCTTGTCCGCCACCTCCGCCGAAACCAGGAGGTGGTGGCCTTGCGGCAGGCCCTTTTCGAGGGCGTCGGCCAGAAGGTCCGAGTCGTCGCCCGCCGCCGCCGGGACAAGCCCCCTTTCGCGGCAGAGGGCGAGGGTCTCGTCGAGCCAGGGCCCCCTTGCCTCGGCCGGGAAAGCCGAGCCGGGCGCGGCGGGGTCCAGGTCCTCGGGCGAGATGGCGGAAAGCGACATGAACTCCAACACGTAGCGGGCCGCCGCCGCGGAGTCGCCCTCCCCGTGCGCGGCCCGGGCCTTCTCGAGGTAGGCCCCGCCCTCCCTTTTCGAGGCGAAGACCCGCGCCCCGCGCCACTCCACCACCTTCGGGGCCGGGAACAGGGGCAGGGTCAGGAGGCTTTCCAGGACCCGGCCCGCAGGGTCCGCCGCGCCGTCGAAAACCTCCCGGTTAAGGGCCTTGCGCGCTTCCGGCACCAGGAGGGCCGCGGCCTTTTCCATCGCCTCGGCGCACAGGGTCTCGTCACCGAAGAAGAGCCACACCGGAAAGCGGGCCTTTTCGGGGTTCGAGAAAAGCTCCGGGAGCCTTGAGCGTTGGATTTCCATTTCAGGGGGAAACCGCGTTGCGCTTTCTCAGGATGGCGAAAAGGAACACGGCCACGGCCGCTATCACGAGGGCGAGGGTCTGGGAGGGAGAGAGGACGCCCAGGAAGTAGGCCCCGCGGTCGTCGCCCCGGAAGAACTCGATGACGAATCTAAGCGTTGCGTACATGACGATGTAGGTGACGAAGAGCTGGCCGTAAAACTTCCTGCGCCCCCTCATGACAAAGTAGAGGAAGGCGAAGATGGCGAGGTTTCCGGCCGCCTCGTAGAGCTGGGTGGGGTGGAGCGGAATCCCCACCGGCGCCAGGCCGCCGCGGTCCGGAAAGCTCACGGCCCAGGGGAGGTCGCAGACCTTGCCGTAGCAGCAGCCGGCCGAAAAGCAGCCCAGACGCCCGAAAAAATGCCCCAGGGGCACGCCCAGGGCGAAGAGGTCCGCCGTTTTCCAGAAGGGGAGCTTGTAGCGCCGCACGTAATAGACGTAAACCGCCGCCGCGCCCACGAAGCCGCCGTAGAACACCAGCCCGCCGTGCCAGATCCGCACGATCTCCCAGAGGTTCTTCTGAAACTCCGGCCAGTTGAAGATGACGTAGGGAACCCTTGAAGAAGCCACCGCCGCCAAGAGGCAGTAAAAGCAAAGGTCCAGGACCCTTTCCGGGTCGATGCCCTGGCGGCCCGCCTCCCGGAACACGATTCCCATGCCCGCCAGGAAACCCACGGCCATGAAAAAGCCGTAGGTGTGGATGGTGAGCGGCCCTATTTTAAAGAGTATGGGAAACACTAGAACGGCTCCTTCCCGAAAAGGACGTGGATAACCAGTATGGTAACCCCCACGGAAACCGCCGAGTCCGCCACGTTGAAGGCCGGCCACTGGAAGCGGCCCGCGTGCAGCAGCAGGAAGTCGTCCACGTAGCCGAAGCGGAAGCGGTCCACAAGGTTCCCCACGGCGCCGGCGAATATGAGGCAGAGCGCCCAGCCGAACAGGCGGTCCTTTAGAGGCGTCCTGTGGTAGAGCCACAGCACCATCACGGCCGCCGCCACGGTGAGCACCAGGAACAGGATGACCCGCACGAGCGGCCCGTGATCCGCAAACATCCCGAAGGCCCCGCCCGTGTTGTGGGCGTGGGTGAGATCGAAGAAGCCGGGGATTACCGGTATGGCCTCGTAAAGGGGAATGGTCTTCTGAATCAGCCACTTGGAGGCCTGGTCCAGGGCCACCAGGGGCGAGGCCACCAGCAAAAGCCTCGCCAGCTTTTTTCGATTCTCCGGGCTCATGGATAACCTTCGGGTAAGGATTCGCGGAGCACGCGCGCTCCGCGCCTCCAATCAGCTTCGGCCCCCGGGCTTCCTTGGGCCTGTCCTTGCGCCCCTCTTCCGCTCAACGAGTGTTGGCCGGAAGGATGCGAAGCCCTCCATAACCCCGCTCCGCCTTGCGCAGCAAGGCGAAGCGCATATCGGGGGTCCGGGGGGACGTAGTCTCCCCGGCCGCCGGAGGCAATTATCAGCCGTCCCGACAGGGTGGTGGAAAACGATGAGCCGCAAGGAAGGCAAGCGGGGCGGGAGGGAGCGTACTGTTCGTACGTGACCGACTCGCCCCGTGAAGCCTGACACCGCGGATCGCGTTTTCCGCCGCCCTGTCAAGATACCGCCGCCAGGCAGCGCGGGCATAAGCCCGGGTGGGTCTCGTTTTCGCCCACGCGGGGGTCGCGGACCCAGCAGCGGGCGCATTTTTCGCCGTCGGCGGGCTGTACGAGCACGGAGAGCCCGGAAAGCGACGACGCGGCGAAGGCGCCCTCGGGCGCGGGGGAGTCCGTGAGGTCCACGCGGGAGACGATGAAGACGGGCCGCAGCTCGTCCCTCATGGCGTCAAGGCGCGAAAGGGTGTCGCCCGAGGCGAAGAGGAGGACGGAGGCGTCCAGGGCATGGCCGACCAGCTTGGCGTTGCGGGCCTCCTCGATGGCCTTGGTGACCTCGGCCCGCACCTTGCGCAGAAAGTCCCAGCGCTCGGCTACGGCCGCGTCCGCCAGGGAGTCGTCCGCCTCGGGGAATGGGGCCAAGTGCACGCTTTCGGGGCGGTTTTTGCCGGGCATCTCGGCCCAGGCCTCCTCGGCCGTGAAGGAGAGCACGGGCGCCAGGAGCCGCACCGTGGCGGAGAGGATGGCGAAAAGGGCCGTCTGGGCGCTGCGGCGCTCCATGGAGCCGGGCTTTTCGACGTAGAGCCGGTCCTTCAAGACGTCTAAGTAGAAGGCCGAAAGGTCCACGGAGCAGAAGTTGTGGAGGGCGTGGTAGACGAGGTGGAACTCGTAGGACTCGTAGGCCGCCCGCGCCCGCCTTATCTGGCCCTGCAGGAGGGCTAGGGCGTAGCGGTCGATCTCCTGCATCTCCGAAGGCGCCACCGCGTCCTTTTCGGGATCGAAGCCCGCGAGGTTCCCAAGGAGGAAGCGCCAGGTGTTCCTTATGCGGCGGTAGGCGTCCACCAGCTGCTTCAAGATGCTTTCCGAGATCCTTATGTCGTCCCGGTAGTCGGTGGCGGAGACCCACAGGCGCAGTATCTCGGCGCCGTAGCGGTCGATGACCTCCCTGGGGGCCACGATGTTGCCCACGGACTTGCTCATCTTGCGGCCCTCGGCGTCCACCACGAAGCCGTGGGTGAGGACGGCGTCGTAGGGGGCCTGGCCCCGGGTGCCCACGGCGGTGAGCAAGGACGAGTGGAACCAGCCGCGGTGCTGGTCGGAGCCTTCGAGGTAGAGGTCCGCCGGCCACTTCAGGTAGGGCCGCCGCTCCAGGACCGCGGCGTGGCTCACGCCGGAGTCGAACCAGACGTCTAAGATGTCCTTTTCCTTGCGGAACTTCTCCGAGCCGCACTTGGCGCAGCGGGCGCCCTCCGGCACGAAGCGGGCCACCTCGTCGGAGAACCACACGTCCGCGCCCTCGGTCTCCACGATTTGGGCCACGTGGTCGGCGAGGGCGCGGCTGGCGTGAAGCTCGCCGCAGTCCTCGCAGTAGAGGGCCACTATGGGCACGCCCCAGAAGCGCTGGCGGGACACGCACCAGTCCGGGCGGTTGGCTATCATGCCGTGGATGCGCTCCCGGCCCCAGTGGGGTATCCAGCGCACGCGGTCGATCTCGGAAAGGGCCTTTTCCCTTAAGCCCGTCTTTTCCATGGAGATGAACCACTGGGGCGTGGCCCTGAAGATGACGGGCTTCTTGCAACGCCAGCAGTGGGGGTAGGAGTGGGCCATCGCCTCGGATTTGAGGAGGGCCCCGGCCTCGGAAAGCATGGCCGTGATGTCGGGGTTGGCGGCGAACACGAACTTTCCGGCGAAGTGGGGCACGTCCTGGGTGAAGGAGCCGCCCTCGTCCACCGGGGAGTAGGTGTCAAGGCCGTAGCGGCAGCCCACCTCGTAGTCCTCCTGGCCGTGGCCGGGCGCGGTGTGGACGCAGCCGGTGCCGGCCTCCAGCGTCACGTGGCGGCCCAGGATGAGGAGGGAATCCCTGTCGTAGAGCGGGTGCCTGGCGCTTTTCCCTTCGAGAACCTTGGCGGAGAAGGTGGCGATGACCGAATAATCCTCGCGGCCGAAGGCCTTCATGTTGGCTTCCACGAGGTCCTTGGCCAGGATCAGCACCTCGCCCCCGGTCTCCACCGCGGCGTAGACGAAGTCCGGGTGAAAGGCCACGGCGAGGTTGGCGGGGATGGTCCAGGGCGTGGTGGTCCAGATCACCACCGAGACCTTCTTCCCGGCCAGCTTCGGAATCTCGGGCGAAAGGTCGTCAGCGAGCGGGAACTTGACGTAAATGGAGGGGCTGGTCTCGTCCTCGTACTCGATCTCGGCCTCGGCCAAGGCCGTGCGGCAGGAGTTGCACCAGTGGATGGGCTTTTTCCCCCGGAAGAGCGCGCCGTTCTCGACGAAGCGGCCCAGCTCCCTTATTATGGTGGCCTGGTAGGGAAAGGCCATGGTGAGGTAGGGGTCGCTCCATAGGCCGCAGACGCCCAGGCGCTTGAACTCCGCCTTCTGGACCTCTATGAAGCCCTCGGCGTAGCGGCGGCAGGTCTTCCTTACGTCCACGATGGACATGGACTTCTTCTTGGGCCCCAGCTCCTTGTCCACGTTGTGCTCGATGGGAAGGCCGTGGCAGTCCCAGCCCGGCACGTAGACAGCGTCGAAGCCGGCCATCTGGCGGCTTTTGACGATCATGTCCTTCAAAATCTTGTTGAGGGCCGTGCCGATGTGGATGTGGCCGTTGGCGTAGGGAGGGCCGTCGTGCAGCACGAAGAGCGGCCGGCCGGCCGCCTCCTGCCTAAGGGCGCGGTAGAGGTCTATCTCATCCCACCAGGCGAGGAACTCGGGCTCCCTTTTGGCCAGGTTGGCCTTCATGGCGAAGGTGGTTTCGGGAAGGTTCAGCGTGCTTTTGTAGTCCATCCAGGGCCTCCGGGGTTTTCAAAACGGCCTGGCGCCCCTTGCGGAGGCGCCGGAATTTTTATTTGTATGCCAGGGCGCGGGCCCTGTCAAGCAGCGCGAGGCATATATCAGAGCAGGCGCATATGAAAGGATCACGGGGGCGAAAGGCTTGGAGCGAAAAGGCGCGGCGCCGTTTTTCCGGGCGGCCGGTTTTTCCGGCATATTTTGAATGGTTGGGTTCGGCCGAGTGCGCCGGTATTTCAAGGCGTCGCCCGACGGCCCGGTCAATTAGTGCTTGACAGCAAACAATACGGGAGATTAAGGTTTTCAACCGGACGCAGGGGGAGAGCGACCGTCCCCATACCCGTTTTCCGCCCTCGCCTTACCTCATATTTTCCCCAACAATTTTAAAGCGCTCGGGAGATGACATGAAAGAGAAGCGCAATTTCCTCATCGAGGCCTTTCCATCCGATTTCGTTTTCGTGATCGTTTTTTCGCTCCTCTATGTGGTGAGCTTCTTCGTGACCCGTGGGCTCGCCGGGATGGCGAAGATCGACAACATCATGAGCATCCGCTTCATCCTCATGTTCGTCACCCTTTACGGGCTCTGCGCGGGCGTCATCCTGGGAGGATTTCAGAAAAGCGTCCGCCTTGCGGTGGTCGGCCTGGTGGCGGGGCCCACCGGTTCCTGGATCAACTGGGTGGGCGTGGCCATGCTTTGCACCTGGGGCGTCTGTTACGGCCTGGTGCTTGCCGCCGTGAAGCTCGTGCACAGGGACGCGCTCGCCTGGACCGTGATGGACGCAAGGCCTGACCTCGTGGACGCCCTGGGCCGCTTTCCGGGCCTCATCTTCGGCGTGGGACTGGCGGTGGGGGTGGTTCTCATAATCCTTTACGCCCGGCTGCGCTTCGACAGTGTCTATCCCACGTTTTCCTCCTTCAAGGCGCCCCTTCTGGCGGTTTTGGGGGTTGTTCTGGCGGTGGGCGTCGTCCTTGCCTTCTTCTCCCCGCGGATCACCCGCAGGGAGTTCGTTACGGACTCCATCACGAATCTCCCGCAGCGGGTCAACGTGGGGGCGGTCCAGGGGGTGAACGCCGACATCGGCCTCCACTTGGTGAAGTACGGCGGCGAAATACCGGTTCCCAAGAAAAAGGTGGTGGTGGGCCAGGACAACGCGGGCGAGGACACGGAGCCCGTGGAGCCCAAGAAGAAGCCGGACATCTTTTTCGCCGACTACACCATATCCATAAAGGACGGCGCGGTCACCATACTTCCCGGCCTCGTGAAAACCCAGGTCAACATGTCGGTTTACCTGTCCACCTGGATGCAGATAGTCACCGGCAAGCAGAGCTTCAGCTCGGCCATCGAAACCGGCCAGGTCACCTTCACGGGCTCCCAGGATATTCTCGCCAACGCGGACTCCTATTTCAAGCAGTTCGACCCGCCCCTTCCCAAGGCCTTCGAGCTGATGGGAATCATAGCGGCCATTTTACTTATCGGCTCCTTTTCCGTGGCCCCCATGCTGTGCGTGTTCGACGCCTTCCACTACTGGCAGCAGGAATGGCCCGAGGAGATCGGCCAAAAAGCCTGATCCCCGGCGAAAAGCCTCAAAAAAAAGAGCCTCCCGGCCGCGCGCCGGGGGGCTCTTTCGTTTTGTAGGCTCCGGGGCGCCACAACCGCCTCGCCCCTCCCGCGCGCGATCCTTTCCTTTTTCAGCTCATCTTGAGACGCGCGGCGGTTTCCTTGCGTCCGGCGAGGTAGCGGGAGGGAAAGGCCGCCGCGAGGGCCGCGAGGATGGCGGCCTTGTCGGAGGCGGCAAGGCGCGAGCCAAGAACCGTGCGGACAAGCTCCACGGGAAGCCCCAGGGCGGGGAAGATGCGCGCCAGCGGGGAGG
>JAKAGN010000339.1 GCA_021815525.1 Deltaproteobacteria bacterium | reverse complement strand
GGGGGAGGGGGAAAGGGGAGCCCCTTTTTTCAAAAAGGGTCCCCCTTTCACTCTCCCCCGCATACAACCACGTGTTCCAAGGAGGTTTTCATGCCGGGTTTCGAGGTGTTCGGCGAGGAGGAGCGGCGGGAGGTTGGGGAGGTTCTGGAGACCGGAGTTCTTTTCCGCTACGGGTTCGACGCCCAGCGGAAGGGCCGGTGGAAGGCGCGGAGCTTCGAGAGCGAGTTTGCGGCAAGGCTGGGGGTGGGGCATTGCCACCTGGTGAGCTCCGGCACGGCGTCCCTCTACGTGGCGCTTTCGGCCTGCGGCGTGGGGGCCGGGGATCACGTGATCATCTCGCCCTTCACCTTCGTGGCCACCTTCGAGGCCATTTTGGGGGTGGGTGCGGTGCCGGTCTTCGCCGACATGGACGAGACCCTGTGCCTTTCTCCCGCGGCGGCGAGGGCGGCCATCACGGAGCGCACGAAGGCGGTGGCGCCGGTCCACATGTGCGGGGCGATGGCCCGGATCGAGGATTTGAAGGCCCTGTGCGGCGAGAAGGGCCTGACCCTGGTGGAGGACACCTGCCAGGCGGTGGGCGGAAGCTACAAGGGGCGTGCCTTGGGCACATTCGGGCGCGCGGGCTGCTTCTCGTTCGATGCGGTCAAGACCATCACCTGCGGCGAGGGCGGCGCTGTGGTGACGGACGATCCACTGGTCAGCCAGCGGGCCGACCAGTACGCGGACCACGGCCACGACCACGTGGGAAGCGACCGCGGCGCGGACGGGCACCCCATCCTGGGCACGAACTACCGGATCTCCGAGCTGAACGCCGCGGTGGGCTTGGCGCAGCTTCGGAAGCTGGACCGGATCCTGGCGGCCCAGCGGGCCAACAAGAAGGTTTTGAGGGACGCCCTTTCGGCCTACCGGGACGTGCGCTTCCGCGAGGTGCCGGACCCTGCGGGGGACACCGCCACCTTCCTGTGCTTCTTCCTGCCGGCCGAGGAGGATGCCAGAAAGGCCGCGAAGGAGCTTGGAAAGGCCGGGCTGGAAGGGGTCTCCTACTGGTACGACAACAACTGGCACTACCTGCGGCGCTGGGAGCACCTGAAGAATCTGAAGTCCGCCGCCAGGCTCCCGCAACACCTCTACGACTCCGTGCCGGATTACAACAAGGTGGATCTAAGCCTTTCGGACCGCATCATGGGGAAGACGGTGTGCGTTCAGATCAAGGTGGGCTGGACCGAGAAGGACCTCGCGGCGAGGGTTGCCGCCATACGGACGGTCTTCGGAAACTGAGAAACTGAAAGGATTGGAACGTGTTCAGAAACTTCCGCATGGTGAGCCGCGTGGTTTTCGGAAGGGGCTCCTTCAACCAGGCCGAGGAGATTTTTGAGGCCAGAAGGCAAGAGGCGCCCGGCGCCCTGGTCTTTCTGGTGGACGACGTTTTCCGGGGGAAACCTTTGGCCGCGCGGGTCCCCAAGAAGGAGAAGGACCTTTTGATTTTCGTGGACGTGAAACCCCACGAGCCCACCACCATACAGGTGGACGCCCTGACCAAGGAGGCGGCGGCCGCGGGGAAGGTCTCGGCCGTGATCGGCATCGGCGGCGGCAGCGTGATGGATCTGGCCAAGGCCGTCGCCGTTATGCTCACTAATCCTGGCTCATCGGCCGACTACCAGGGCTGGGACCTCCCTAAAGTACCCTCGATCTGGCACGCCGGGGTCCCCACCCTTTCGGGCACGGGCTCGGAGGTCTCCCGCACCACGGTCCTGACGGGCCCGGTGAGGAAGCTTGGCATCAACTCCGACTACTCGGTCTTCGACCAGATCATCCTGGACCCGGAGCTTATCGCCGACGCCCCCCCGGACCAGCGCTTCTTCACGGGAATGGATTGCTTCATCCATTGCGTGGAGTCCTTGAACGGCACGTTTTTGAACGCGTTTTCGCAGGCCTACGGCGAAAAGGCCGAGGACGTATGCCGGGAAATCTTTTTGAAGCCCTGGGAGACGGCCTCGGACGACAAGCTGATGATGGCCTCCTACTGCGGCGGCATGAGCATCGCCTACTCCCAGGTGGGGGTCTGCCACGCGCTCTCCTACGGCCTGGCGTACGTCCAGGGCGTGCGCCACGGCGTGGGAAACTCCATCGTCTTCGATCAGCTCTCCGAGTTCTACCCCAAGGGCGTGGAGGAGTTCCGCGCCATGATGGAGGTCCACAAGGTTTCGCTTCCCCGGGGCGTGACAAAGGGCCTCAATGAGGCGGGCTTTACGAAGATGATCTCGGTGGCCTTGTCCCTGGAGCCTTTGTGGCAAAACGCCCTGGGCCCGGACTGGAAGGCTGTGATGACGCCCGAGAGGGCGCGCGCGCTTTACGAAAAGATGTAATCGCCCGGCTAAAAACGCGATCCGCTGTGTTGCACTTAACCTCGCGGCTCGCTCACTTACGAACCCGGGGTCCCCAAGAAATCGCAGATTTCTTGGGGTGGGATTTACGCTCCCTCGGGCTCGGCTCGTGCGCCTTGCGGCTCATCGTTTTTAGCCAGGCTTTATATCGAATTTTTCAATAGACTGTTAACCGACAGCGGAAGAGCCCATGACGACCAAAGCCTTCGATAGAGCGGAAGGGGCCGGCGGCCCGAAACAGCTCCTTGCGGTTTTTTTCCGCAACCTGGCGGCCCTTTTCTGCGGCTTTTCCCGGACCCCCGTCTTTTTCGGAAGGGCCCTGGAAAGCGTTCCCCCGGGCTCCCTGGTGCTTTTCCCGGTTATGCCGGAGCTACTATTTTGCGGGCTCGCGGGCCTCGTTGCCTACAAGGGGAAGGCGGCCCCGCCCGCGCTCCCCGGGATTTCCGATGTGGAGAGCGCGGCCGGCGTCATTTCCGGCCGCACCCTTTCTGCTTGCATAAATGGCGGGGCGCTTGCGGGCGATTACCTGGGCTGCGCGGCCCTCTCCGGCCTTTACGCGGATTTGGAGGCCTGGAAGAGCGAGGAGGGCTTCCTGCGCCTCTTTTCCGATCCCCCGGCCCTGGAGCGCCTGAAGAAGGCCGGCGAGCGGCTGGCGGCGCTGGCCGAGAAGGAGGCGGCCGGGCTTTACTCCGGCGTCCATCACCTTTCGGGCCAGGACTCCCCCCGTGCGGCGGAGATGATCGAGCTTCTGCGTGACACGGCCTGGCGCATGACGGCCGAAATCGTCCGGCCCGTGGAGCGGGTGGGGGAGCTGGCCGGCGGCGGATCCTCACCAGCGGCCCTTTCCGTGTTCCGGCAGGTTGACGCGGTCCTGGCCAACATCGACCGGCTGGAGGTTCGGGGCCGCGACTCGGCCGGTATAACCCTCCTTTTCTCCCTTACCCCGGAAACCCTCGGAGCTTGGCGGGGGGAGGCCGAGAAACGCTCCCTTTCCGCCGATCTCGCCAATCGTTCCGGCCGGGAGCTTCTGGTGAACGGCGTCATGAGCGTCACGGCCTCCGGGGACCTCTGGACCGTTTCCTTCACCTATAAGACGGCTGCCGAGATAGGAAGCCTTGGCGACAACGTGGCGGCCCTCCGCCGCGAGATCGCGGGAGACGGCCTTCTGGCCTTGCTTGTCGCCCTTCCCCACGAGCACTTCACCATCCTTTCCCACACCCGCTGGGCCTCGGTTGGAGCCATCACCGAGCCCAACTGCCACCCCGTGGACAACGCGGTGGTGGGCCGCAGGAAGGGCGAGGGCGGCCTCATTTTCGTGGGTCTCAACGGTGACATAGATAACTACGCGGACTTAAAGGCCGCCTACGAGGCCTCCGCGGGCGTCACTGTCCCGGCCGAACTCACCACCGACACCAAGATAATCCCGCTTCAAATCCAGAAGCATCTTGACGCCGGGCGCCCCGTCACCGAGGCCTTTCGCCTGGCGGTGAACGATTTTTCGGGCTCCCACGCCATCTTCATGATTACCGACCGGGCCCCGGGAAA
>JAKAGN010000338.1 GCA_021815525.1 Deltaproteobacteria bacterium | reverse complement strand
AAGTAGAAACGGTCCTGCTTGGAGTCCAGTTCGACGGCTTGGTTGAGGTCTGCGAGGGCCGCGGGGAGGTCCCCCTTCCGGTCAAGGGTCAGACCCCGGTAGAAGTAGGCCCGGGCTTCCTTCGGGGCGTAGCGGATGCAGGTGGAAAAATCGGCCAGGGCCTTTTCCACCTCGTTGTTGTCGAGAAGGATTCTGCCGCGGAAAAGATACGCCTTGGCGTAATCGGGCTTCAGGGCTATGGCCTTGTCGAAATCCTTCATGGCTTGGTCGTAGCGGTCCAGGTCGCCCCACAAAAGACCCCTGTCGAAATAAATCTCGGCGTGGCCCGGGCCCAGCCATACGGCCCGGTCGAGGTCCAGCATGGCCTTGTCCTGGAAGCCCCGTGCGGCCCATATGGCGCCGCGGTTGGCCAGCGCCACGTAATCGCGGGGGCTGATGCTCACGGCGCGGTCGAAATCCGAGAGGGCCTTGCCATCATCGCCCTTCTTGATCCAGGCCAGGCCCCGCTCCCGGAAGGCTTCTCCGTTCGAGGGGTCGGAGGTGATCGCGGCCGAGTAGTACTTGATGGCGTCATCGGGATCCTTGAAGGGCGGCCCGTTCGGATCAGCGGCCAGCGCCCGGAGGAACGGCCACAGGACGGCGACCATGAAGGCGATGGCGAGAGGCCTTACGAGTAGCTTCAGGGAAGGGAAGCGGTATCGACATGGTAGAGACATACGAGGAACTCCTTGTTTCCTTCGGGTCCCAGAATGGGCGATTCCACCGGGCCCAGGTGGCGGAAGCCCAGACGCTCGGCACAAGCCATGATAGCGGAAATGACCTCCTGATGCAAAACAGGATCGCGCACCACGCCCTTTTTCCCCACCTGTTCCTTTCCCACCTCGAACTGGGGCTTCACGAGGGCGATGACGCGGCCGCCCGGCGCGAGCAGCTCCTTGACCACCGGAAGCACGAGGGCGAGCGATATGAAGGAGACGTCGATCACTGCAAGCTCAGGCCGCTCGGGAAGGTCGGCCGCCGTGAGGTAGCGGACGTTGGTGCGCTCCATCACCGTGACCCGCTCGTCCTGCCGTATCTTCCACGCAAGCTGGCCGTAGCCCACGTCCACGGCCGTTACGTGACGCGCCCCGCGCAGGAGCAGGCAGTCGCTGAACCCGCCCGTGGAGGCCCCAACGTCGAGGCACGCGAGGCCCGCTGGGTCCACGCCGAAGGCGTCGAGGGCTGCTTCGAGCTTCAAGCCCCCTCGGCTCACGTAGGGCATGTCCTGCCCTCGCACGGAAAGGGCCGCGCCTTCGTCCACCAGGGTCCCGGCCTTGTCCCGGGGAAGGCCGTCCGCCAGCACCTGCCCGGCCAGTATCAGGGCCTGAGCCCGTTGGCGGGAGGGCGCAAGCCCCCTCTCGACGAGAAGGCAGTCCAGGCGCTTTTTCGCCATCAGGCCACCACCTGGCGGGCCGCCTGGACGATTCCGGCCGCGTCCAGCCCGTAGCGCCGCCGCAGCACCCCCTGCGGCCCGTGCTCGATGAACTGGTCCGGGATTCCCAGGCGCAGCACCCGGACTCCCGTAAGCCCGGCGTCCGCCAGGCACTCCAGCACCGCCGAGCCGAAGCCGCCGCAAAGGGCGTTCTCCTCCACGGTGACCACCCGGGGGATTTTTCCGCAAAGCTCCACGATGAGCCCGGAGTCGAGCGGTTTCACGAAGCGGGCGTTCACCACCGTGGCCGAGACGCCGAGCTTTTCAAGCTCGAAGGAGGCGGCCATTGCCTCGCACACCATGCGGCCCGCAGCCAGAATCAGAACGTCGGAGCCCTCGCGGAGTATTTCGGCCCGGCCCACGGGAAGCGGCTCCGGGTCCTCGGGGAGCGGAACCCCCACGCCCGTCCCCCTCGGGTAGCGCACGGCGGCCGGTCCATTTAGGCTCACGGCCGTGGCCATCATCCGGGCCAGCTCGGCCTCGTCCTTGGGGGCCATGATGGTGAGGTTGGGTATCGCCCGCAGGAAGCTTAGGTCAAACGCGCCGTGATGGGTGGGGCCGTCCTCGCCGACGAGGCCGCCCCGGTCCAGCGCGAAGGTGACGGGCAGGCTTTCGATGCACACGTCGTGGAGCACCTGGTCGAAGGCCCTCTGGAGAAAGGTGGAGTAGATGGCCACCACGGGCCGGAAGCCCTCCGCCGCCAGGCCCGCCGCGAAGGTTACGCCGTGTTGCTCGGCGATCCCCACGTCGAAGAAGCGTTCCGGGAAGGCCTCGGAGAATGCGGTAAGGCCGGTGCCCTCGGGCATGGCGGCGGTCACGGCCACGATCTTTTCGTTTTTCCGGGCGAGCCGCACAAGCGTTTCGCCGAAGGCCTGGGTGTAAGAAAGGCGGCTCTTGTCTGAGGCCGCGCAGGCGCCGGTGGCGATCTCGAAGCTTCCCACGCCGTGGAAAAAGGTGGGGTTGGCCTCGGCCGGCGGGTAGCCCTTGCCCTTGGTGGTCAAGACGTGGACCAGGGCGGGGGTCCCTATGGTCTTTACTGTTTGGAGCGCCTCGATGAGATGATCCAGCCGGTGGCCGGGTATGGGGCCCAGGTACTGGAAGCCGAAGGCCTCGAAGAGCATTCCGGGCGTGAGGAAGCTTTTCAAGGACCCCTCAACCCGCTTCATGAGGCGGTAGCGCACGGAGCCCGGCTTCAGGAAGCGCTTGAAGTCGTTGCGCCAGTCCAGGAACTTTTTGGACGAGGAAAGCTTGCGGCTCAAAAACGAGGCCAGGGCCCCCACGTTGGGGGCGATGGACATCTCGTTGTCGTTTAGGACCACGATCAGGTCGCGGTTCAGGCCCCCGGCCTGGTTCATGGCCTCGTAGGCCATGCCGGCGGTCATGGAGCCGTCGCCGATCACCGCCACCACCTTTCCGGGGTCCCCGGAAAGGGCCTTTCCGCAGGCCATTCCGAGGCCCGCCGAGATGGATGTGCTGGAATGGCCCACGGTGAATGCGTCGTAGGGGCTCTCGCTCATGCGGGTGAAGCCGGAAAGCCCCCCGTCCTGCCGCAGCGTCCCGAAACGCTCGTACCGGCCGGTCAAAAGCTTGTGGGCGTAAGCCTGGTGCCCCACGTCCCATACTATCTTGTCGCGGGGCGCGTCGAACACGGCGTGGAGCGCCACCGCAAGCTCCACAACCCCAAGGCTGGGCGCAAGGTGGCCGCCGGTCCGCGAGACGGTTTCGATGATGGTCCAGCGGACCTCTTCGGCAAGCTCTATGAGCGCCTTTTCGGGGAGCTTCTTTACGTCTTCGGGGGAACGAATGCCGGGAAGATAGCGAAGCATGGATTCGGGATGGACTTTCGATGGGTTGCCTGGCGTTTATAAGAAAACGGGGACGATGGCGTTCATCAAGAGGTCCGCGCCATGATGTAGCCCGCAATGGCGCGGAGCGGATCGCTTCTCTTATCAAAGCCCGCGAGGGCTTGCAAGGCGTCCGCGACGAGCCTCGCCCCCAAGTCCTTGGCTGCGGAAAGACCCAGCAGGGCAGGGTAGGTGGACTTCTGGCGGGCCGCGTCGGTTCCCACCGCCTTGCCCATGAGGGCGGGGTCGCCCTCCACGTTCAAGATGTCGTCGGCCACCTGGAAGGCAAGACCGATGGCGCGGGAGTAAGCGTCGAGGGCCTCGATTTCCTCGGGGCCGGCCTTGGCCATGCACGCCCCGGCGAAAACCGCAGCCGAGATCAAGGCGCCGGTTTTCAAGCGGTGCATGGTTTCGAGCTCATCCAGGTCAAGGGAGCGTTTTTCGCCCAGGATGTCCCTCATCTGGCCCTCGATCATGCCGTTAAGCCCAACGCCCCGGGCGAGAGCGTGGATGACCCTTAGCCGCCGGGCGAGGGTTTCGGCGTCGTGGCCGGCATCCTGCGTGAGCATTTCAAAGGCCAGGTTCAAGAGCGCGTCACCGGCCAGAATCGCGGTG
>JAKAGN010000006.1 GCA_021815525.1 Deltaproteobacteria bacterium | reverse complement strand
CGTTGTGGGAAAGGGAAAAGGCGACGTCCGGCCGGGAGAGGGCCACGGCCGTCAAGGTTTCCGCAACGTGGCCCATCTCGGTGGCGGCGGTTTTCAGGAACTTCCGGCGGGCCGGGACGTTTCCGAAAAGCCGCCTCACCTCCACGAGGGTGCCCGGGGGCGCGCCCGTCTCGGCGACGTTCGTCACGCGGCCGCCGTCCACGGTAATCATGGCGGCGGCGGGCCGGTCCCGCTCGCGGCTCACCAGGGTCAGGCGCGAAACCGCGGCTATGGAGGGAAGCGCCTCGCCCCGGAAGCCCAAGGTGCGGATGGAGAAGAGGTCCTCGTCGGTGGCGATCTTGCTGGTGGCGTAGCGCTCCAGGGCGAGAAGCGCGTCGTCCGGGCCCATGCCGCTTCCGTTGTCCGAGACCCGGATCAAGTCCCTTCCGCCGTTTTCCACCTCCACCGCCACGCGGTCCGCGCCGGCGTCCAGGGCGTTTTCCACAAGCTCCTTCACCGCCGCGGCCGGCCGCTCCACCACCTCGCCCGCGGCGATCTTGTTGGTGAGGATTTCCGGCAGGATGCGGATGCGGGACATGGGTCTTTCCGGCCCCCCGTTTCGTCTACTTGGCGGGTTCGTCTTTGAGGTGCCGGCAGAGGAACTCCTGGTCGAGGGGCTTCAAGTCGAAGCGCACGCAGGCCTCCTCGATGACCTTTTCCGGATCGAGGTCGGGGTCGGCGGCCCTCAAGTCCGAGATCCACTTGACGGCCCGGCGCAGGTCCTCGCCTTCGGGCAGAATGCTCATGATGCTTGTCTCCTTTGTGATGCCGGGCTGCGTTCAACAAGTTGAATGATACCAGCATGTTGAAAAATGCTCGGTGTCAAGCCCGGATAAAAACGATGAAGCGCGACGCCGCAATTCGCGTTTTTAGACGGGCTGTCAAAGCTGGGGCTTTTTCCCCGAAACCCCCGCCGCGGCCTCGAATGCGTGGGCCACGGTAAGGAGGGTCTCCTCCTTGAAATGATCGGCCATGATCTGGAGCCCCACGGGAAGCCCGTCCGCCGAAAACCCGCAGGGCACCGAGATACCGGGAATTCCGGCAAGGTTGGCGGGGACCGTGAAGATGTCCGAAAGATACATGGTGAGCGGGTCCGCGCATTTTTCGCCGATCAAGAATGCCGGGGTGGGGGAGACCGGCGAGATGACGGCGTCGCAGGAGGCGAAGACCCTGGCGAAGTCGCGCATGATGAGGGTGCGCACCTGCGAGGCCTTGCCGTAGTAGGCGTCGTAGTAGCCCGCCGAAAGCGCGTAGGTGCCCAGAAGTATCCGCCGCCGCACCTCCGGGCCGAATCCCGCCGAGCGCGTGTTCTTGTACATTTCCGCAAGGTCATTCGGGTTTTCCGCCCGGAAGCCGTACTTCACGCCGTCGTAGCGGGCGAGGTTGGAGGAGGCCTCGGCCGGGGCGATGAGGTAGTAGGCGGCCACCGCATACCCGGTGTGGGGAAGGGAGACCGGAACGCAGCTGGCCCCCAGCTCCGAGAGCGTTTTTACGGCCTTTTCCATGAGGAGCGCAACGTCCGGCGCAAGGCCCTCGGCCTCCATGTACTCCTTGGGGAGCCCCAGGGTCATGCCGGAAAGCTCCCCGCGGAGCGCCTCCGTGAAATCGGGGGCGGATTTGGGCATGCTGGTGGAGTCCTTGGGGTCGTGGCCCGCGATGGCGTTCATGAGTATCGCCGCGTCCCGCACGCTTTTGGTGATGGGCCCCACCTGGTCCAGGGACGAGGCGTAGGCCACGAGACCGTAGCGGGAGACCCTGCCGTAGGAGGGCTTCAGGCCGACCACGCCGCAGTGGGAGGCGGGCTGGCGGATGCTGCCTCCGGTGTCGGAGCCCAGCGAGCAAAGCCCCATGTCGGCGGCCACGGCCGCGGCCGAGCCGCCCGATGAGCCGCCCGGGATGCGGCAGGGGTCCCAGGGGTTGCGGGTTGGATGGAAGGCCGAGTTCTCGGTGCTGGAGCCCATCGCGAACTCGTCCATGTTGTTCTTGCCGATGATGACCGCGCCGGCGTCCTTAAGCCGGCTCACCACCGTTGCGTCATAGGGCGGGAAGAAGCTTTCGAGGATTTTGGATCCGCAGGTGGTGCGGACGCCTTTTGTGCACAAGACGTCCTTGACGCTTAGTGGAATGCCGCAAAGGGGGGCCGCCCCACCTTTTGCGAGGGCCTTGTCGGCGGCGTCCGCGGCGGCCAGGGCCTCCTCGCGGCAGAGGGTGATAAAGGCGCCCACCTTGGGCTCCACGGCCTCGATGCGGGAGAGCGCGGCGAGGGTGAGCTCGCGCGAGGAGATTTCGCGCCTCGAAAGGAGATCGGCGGCTTCGGACACTGTCAAGCGAAAGAGTTCCATGACGGCGCTATTGAACCTTTTGAAAAGAAAGGAGAAAGGCGACAGGGATCAGCCGATGACGCGGGGCACCAGGAAGTCCTGCCCGTCCCGCTTTGGGGCGTTTTTCAATACGTCCTCGGGGTCGAGGGAGGGTCGGACCTCGTCCTCCCGGAGGGCGTTGCAGATGGGAAGCACGTGGGCGGCGGCCGGCACGTCCCGGGTGTCGGCCTCGTCCAGCTTTTCCACGTAGGACAGTATCTCGCCCATCTGCCGGGTGAAGGTGGAGACGTCGCCCGGCTCGATATGGAGCCGGGCAAGCTGTGCAACGTGGCGGATATCTTCCTCGCTTATCTTCCGGGCTTTTTCTTCCACGGCTCAATCCTTTGTAACGAAGCTTTCGGGAGCGGATTCAGCGAGGCTCGCCCTCACCATCTCCGCCTGAGCCCGCGTGTCGAATCGACCCACGCGGACGCGGTAGAAATCGCCGCCGCCTTGGCGGTGGACCGCCACGGTCCAGGCCGGAAAGCCTTTTTTCCGGAGCTTTCCCACGAGCTGGACCGCCTCGGAAAGCCGGTTTACCGCGGCCACCTGGATGGTCCAGGGAGAGGGCTTCGCGGCCGGGCTTACGGCCTGCGCCTCGGCCGTGGCCCTGGAGCCGGAGGCTTCCGCCGGCTTCTTGCCGTCCTTTGCGGCGCCGGCGGCATCACGGGTCGCCGGCGTAACGGCTGCGGCCGCGGCCCGGACCGCCGGCTGGACCTCCGGGGACACCGTGCGCGGCGCTTTTTCGACGGGCGTGACGAAGGATGGGTTGAAGGCCGTCTCACCCGCCTCGCTCTTGGCCTCCTCCTGGATGTCGACGGGCTTTTCCCGCTTTTTGCCCGCCGCGATCTCCCCGCTCACGAGCGCCGCCTTCACGTTCGCAAGCTCGGCCCTCATGTCGGCGTAATCATAGAGGAGCGGCCCGTCCCTGCGTCCGGCGTAGAGGCCCAATGCGAACATGGCGATCATCCCGATGAGGACCACGGCGAGAAGGAGCGCAGCCAGCGGCGGGGACAGGGCGAAATTCTTTTTTTTGGGCGTGTGTTCCTGGGGCATGGCGTCACATGGTTTCCGGCGCGGAAACCCCGATCAGGGAAAGGCCGTTTCGTATCACCCGGCGTACGGCCAGGACCAGCGCCAGTCGCGCGCCGGAGAGGACCGCGTCCTCCGAAATCACACGGTGCCGGTTGTAGTAAGGATGAAACAGGGAGGCCAGCTCCAGAAGATAGAAGGTGATGCGGTGGGGCTCGGACATCTTGGCCGCTAGCGTCACGGTTTCTGGAAACTGGGTGAGCTTTTTCAAAAGCTTCAGCTCCTCGGGCTCGGTCAGCACTGGCTGGGAAAGGATCGGTGCAATGCCCTGCTCGGCCGCCTTTCTCTCGATGGAGCATATCCGCGCGTGGACGTACTGCACGTAATAGACCGGATTGTCGTTGGATTTTTGCTTGGCGAGATCCAGGTCGAAGTCTAGGGGGCTTTCGTGGTGCCGGGTGAGAAAGATGAAGCGGGCGGCGTCGGTGCCCACCTCGTCCAGGACCTCGGCCAAGGTCACAAACTCGCCGCTACGCGTGGACATGGCCACGGGAACGCCGCCCCGCAGGAGGTTCACGAGGGTCACGAGGACCGCCCGGAAGTCTTCCCTGGGCCTTCCCAAGGCCTCCACCGAGGCCGCCACCCGGTCCACGTAGCCGTGGTGATCCGCCCCCCACACGTCGATGACGCGCGCGAAGCCGCGGGAAAACTTGTTCCTGTGGTAGGCGATGTCGGCCGCGAAGTAGGTGTTCTGGCCGTTCTGCCGCACAACCACCCGATCTTTCTCGTCGCCGTAATCGGTGCTCTTGAACCACCATGCCCCGTCCCTGGCGTAAACGAGGCCCCGGGCCTTCATCTCCGCCAGGGTCTTGTCGACGAGCCCCGAGTCGTAGAGGGACTGCTCGGAAAACCAGCGGTCGTAGCCCACGCCGAAGCGGGCAAGGTCAGCCTTGATGCCTCCCAGGATTTCACCCGCGGCGAAGCGGGCGCACAGGGCCACGGCCGCGTCGCGGGAAAGGCCCGCCAGGGCTTCGGACTTCTCCTTCCGCAGCCGCGACGCTAAGTCGCGGATGTACTGGCCCTGGTAGGCGTCCTCGGGAAAGTCCACTGCGCGGCCGTCCTCCTCCTCCATGCGCAGAAAGACCGAAAGCCCAAGGGTGCGGATCTGGCGGCCCGAGTCGTTTATGTAGTACTCCCGCTGAACGTCGTACCCGGTGAAGGCCAGGAGCCGGGCGATGCCGTCACCGAGCGCCGCGCCGCGGCCGTGCCCCACGTGGAGGGGGCCGGTGGGGTTGGCGCTCACGAACTCCACCATGACCCGCTCTCCCGCGCCGAAATCCGAGGAGCCGAAGCGGTCGTCCCTGTCGTGGATGTCGTGGAGAACCGCGTGCCAGGCCTTGGGGCGGATGAAAAAATTGATGAAGCCGGCCCCGGCTATCTCCGCCTTGGCGAGGATGTCCGCCGGGTCGTCCAGATGGTCCAGAATGGCCGCCGCGATCTTCTTGGGAGGTTTTTTTTCCTCCCGGGCCATTACGAGGGCGAGGTTGGTGGAAAAGTCGCCGTGGGCTTCCTGCTTGGGTTCCTCTATCAGGGGCTCGCCGTTTAAGGCGGAGGAAAGATGCTGGGCCGAAACCGCCTTTTTCCAGGCGTTCCGGAGAAGTGCCGAAAGGGTTTCCTTCATGGGGGGCTTTCGCCGGTCTTTTGTAAGATATTGATGTTAGAGGCGTTATGGAATGAACGCCGGTCAACGCCATATCCTTTATTTCATAAATGATTTTCGCTTTCGAGTCAAGCGGGCTCGTCCGTCCGGGCCCTTGATGATGCCGCGTCCCTGTTGCAATCTTTAATACTTAATATGTATAATGTTGGAGCACTAACCCCGGAAATCCACGGGCCACGGAGCATCCAGGCACGGCCGGGAAAGCGCGGACAAGGGCGGAAATGCAGGGAAAGGGCCATGAAAAACGAGGAAGCCGGGTCTAGGGAAATTATCCTCGTGGTGGACGACGAGGATGTCACCCGTTTCATGATGGATCTCGAGCTTTCCCGCCGGGGCTATGCCGTGGTGCAGGCCGAAAGCGGAGACAAGGCCCTCAAGATTCTAAGGGAAAATACCGTGGACGCCTTAATCACGGACCAGGAGATGCCGGGCATGAACGGCCTGGAGCTTCTGACGCGTGTAAAGGTCGAGCATCCCGGCATTCCGGTGATCGTCCTGACGGCCCACGGGAGCGTGTCCAAGGCCGTGGCCTCCATCAAGCAGGGGGCGGACGACTACCTCCAGAAGCCCTGCGAGCCCGAGGAGTTGCTGGCCGTCCTCCGTCGCTCCCTGGCCTTCCGGAGAATGCGGGAGACCAACCTTCGGCTCCGTGACCACCTCCTCCGGCTCTATAGCTTCCACAACATCCGCACCCGGTCGCCCCGCATGGAGGAGTGCCTGAAACTCGCCGAAAAGGTGGCGAAAAGCTCCCAGACCACCGTCTGCATCCTGGGGGAAAGCGGCACCGGAAAGGAGGTCCTGGCGCGGGCCATCCACTTTGCCGGGGAGAGGATGGACGAGCCCTTCGTTGCGGTGAACTGCGCCGGCATACCCGCTGGCCTCCTGGAAAGCGAGCTTTTCGGGCACACGAAGGGCGCCTTCACCGGCGCTGACCGCGACCGTCCGGGCCGTTTCGCCGCGGCCGGCAACGGCTCCCTCCTGCTGGACGAGATAGGGGACCTTCCCATGGATCTCCAGGGAAAGCTCCTGCGGGTCCTCCAGGAGCGCGTCTACGAGCGCCTGGGCTCCAGCAAGCCCGTGCGCGCTGATTTCAGGATAATAGTGGCCACCCATCGCAGCCTTTCCGACATGGTCAAGGCCGGGAGCTTCCGGGAGGACCTTTTTCACCGCATCAGCGCCTTTCCCATTTCTCTTCCTCCCCTGCGGGACCGGCGGGAGGACATCCCCCTCCTTGTGGAGCATTTTCTCGAAAAGCTCAGGGATGAACTGGGCAAGCCATTGAGTTCATTATCTTCATCGGCGATGGAAGCCCTTTTGTCCTACCCCTGGCCCGGTAACATCCGGGAGCTCAAGAACTGCCTGGAGCGGGCCGCCATCGTGGTGGACGGCCCGGTGATCCGCCGCCGCCACCTGAACATCGGCCGCAGTTCGGAGAAGGATTCCGCAGCCTCGCCGGGAAGCGATGACGTGGTGCACCTGGAGGTCTCCCTTGACAGGGACGCCTTCAGCCTTGACGCCGTCATCGACCGTGTTCTCTCCCTATCCCTGGATCGTTTCGACAACAACAAATCCAAGGCCGCCGCCTGGCTCAAGGTTGACCGCAAGATGTTCTACCGCCGCTGAACGCCTTCTTGAGGGGCGGCGCAGCAGGAATCTTTCTGCCAGAGGACGCCCCTGTTCAAATCCCCGCTGTGCCGATTTCCAATAATATCCTGTAAAAATTATGAGTTTCACTAAACCACTCCAGGCCGGGGTGGAAGGCCGATTCTTGCCCTGTGTGATCCCTTATTTTTGGAATGGGGCTAATTGGGACATTAATTGTTGATGCAGGTAGTGGGGCAAATAGGTACGAATTATTTTTTAAAAATATCAGTAGGTTAAAAATATAGGGTAAAAGATAGACCCAAAAAGGGGCAATCAACGGGGTAAGCCACCGAGTTTTTCCTTAGGATATGCGCGCTATTTAAAAAATTTATAGTTAAAACTGAATCAATTCAAAAAGATACGTTTTGACACCGAAAGCAGGTCTATTTGGCATGGTTATTGATAAAAGCATCGCGGGTATCTCAATTTTTACTGTAGCCAGGAATAATTACTGTTTTTAACAATAATGGCCTTTCCAACGGATAGTAATACCCTTTGGCGGCCGCTCGCGCGGCGCCGGGTATCTGAATGTGAAACCTATATTTTCAAAAGATTTCGGGCTGTCACAGCCCTACACATATCGCTTGCGGCGCCATATCGACAGCCATCTTGAGGCGGACTCATCCGCCTGGCCGGGGGCAGCTTCCCCGGGGGAAACCCATATTGAATCCCCGAATTTTTTGCCTTCCATCGGGATGAATACCCGGAAACCTCAAACCGAAAAACCAAACCACCAAACGGGAAAGGAAACACCGCATGACACAAAAAGTGGGATTTTTTGCAGGACAACCATGAGCCGACAACCAACAAAAAGAAGGGAGAAGAAAATTATGCGAAGAAACCTTTTCAAGGCTGGCCTCGTCCTGGCGCTGGCGCTGGGGCTCGTCCTGCCGCTTTTGCCGGGCGGAGCCCGGGCGGCCATGACCCCGGCCGACACGGTAATCGGTAACGCGGCCACCGCCATCTACCGGGACCAGAGCAACAACGACTACACCACAACCTCCAACATCGTCCAGTCCGTGGTTCTCGAGATCTGCGGCGTGTCGGTCACGCCTTCGGGCGTCACCTCCCTCAAGGCCGCACCCGGCCAGAGCGTGTACCTGCCGGGCGTCGTGACCAACGACGGAAACGGCCAGAACACCTTCACCCTCTCCACGGGCGGCGTGGGCACCTACACCAAGAGGATCTACCTGGATGAGAACTCGAACGGCGTTGTGGATCCGGCCGAGTCCACCCCCATAGCGAGCGTCACCCTCAACCTGGGCGCATCCGCCCATATCATCATGGAAGTGGTGGTGCCGCCCACTGCCGCGGCCGGCGACTCCGACGTAAGCCATTTCTCGGCGGCGGGCACCGCCCCGGCGGGCTGCTCCGTGAACTCCGGCGACGTCACCGTGAACGTGGTGAACGACGCGGTGGTCACCGCCAGCAAGTCGGTGGACAAGAACACCGCGAGCCCCGGCGAGACCCTGACCTACAGCTTAAAGTTCAAGAACGTGGGCTCCAAGCCCGTTTACTCCCGCACTGGCGGCTCCGCCTACAGCGTGGACGTGAACGGCGACCATGCCTTGGAAACCGTGGACGGCGTTCTGCTCTACGACCAGATCCCCTCGGGCGCCGTTTACAAGCCCGGCTCCGCCTCCGGAACGCCGGCCTCCAACCCCTACGGCTTTGCGGTTTACTCCGCGAACGGCACGAACTGGTACAAGATCGAGGGCGACGTTCCCGGCGGCGCCATCAACTACGTCGGTTACTTCATGCCCGATAACGACTGGAACGGCAGCGCCTTCACCAACGACTCCACCAGCGAGACGGTTCTCGACGTGGACCAGCAGGGCACCTTCACCTTCCAGGTGACCGTGGCCTCCCCCTTCACCGAGGCCGACGGCGCCGTCAACAACACGGCGGTGTTCCAGTACAACACCTTTGCCGGAACCAACCAGAGCACCACCACGAACGAGGTGGTCACCACGGTTCCCGCCGGCGCCACGGCCGACGTGGCGGTGGGCGCCCGGGTGACTGACCCCTACACCAACGTCGAGGAAGACTCCGGAATCAACTACCAGAACGACAACACCCTCGCCACGGCGCCGGCCGGCTCCTGGGTGGAGTTCACCCACTCGCTTGCGAACCGGGACGGCGTCTACGGCGACGTCATCGATCTTGCCGCCGTCAACGTGCCGGCTGGATGGATCGTGGAGTTCTGGAACGCCACCGGAACCGCCAAGCTCATCGACACGGACGGCTCCGGAAGCGTCGATCTGGGAAGCGTCGCACCCCACGCCAGGGTTGACTTCACCGTGAAGGCCTTCATCCCCGGCACGGCCTCGGGCGGGCCCTACTTCTTCGACGTCCAGGCCACGAGCCACAACAAGCCCGCGGAGACGGACCTCTCCCGCGACAACGTGACGAGCGTCCTTACGGCCGACGTGGACATCGCCAAGTACCCGGTCGCCGGTGACGCCACGGACCAGCCCTCCGACGGCAACACCGACGGCGCGAACGACGCGGACGACGTCCTGCCCGCCGACACGGCCCCCATCCTTCCCGGCAGCACCGCCGTCTACAGGCTCCAGGTGGTGAACACCGGCAGCAGTTCCGACTCCTACGCGCTCTCCGCCACCGGCAATCCGGCGGGGACCGTGGTCAAGTTTTACTCCGACCTAAACAGCGACGGCGATCACCTGGACGCCGGCGAAGCCGAGATCACCGACACGCCGCTCCTGGGCGGAACCGTGGTGAGGGTGGCCGGTGTTTATGCGGCCGGCCCCGACACCACCACCTTCACCGTGTACAGCGTGGCCAACTTCGTGGCGGGCGACGTGATCCGCCTCAACAAGACGGTCACGGCCGCCATCACCGCGGTGGATGCCGTCAACAAGACCATCACCGTATCCGGCGACCAGAGCGCCAACACCGGCGTGGGGAACCTCGTCTCCGAGTCCTACAGCGTCATAATGGAGGTCTCCACCACGGCCACCACGCCGCCCAGCACCAACAACATCGTGGTGACGGCCACCTCCGGCACCAGCGGCACCTCGGACAACATGGACGTCTACTTCCGGGTTCTCGAGGTCTGCTCCGTGACGGTGGGCCCCAACAGCTCGGACCAGATCCCGGCCACCGGCACCACCACCTACGTCCACACCGTTACCAACTCCGGTAACTCCACGAAGTACGTCAAGGTGGACGTTTCCGGCGCCGGTCTTAAGCTCACCTACCTCTTCATCTCCGAAGGCGCCAACTGGAAGACCTTCGGCGTGGACGGCATAGCCGGAACCGGCGACGACGTGGCCCTGGCCGACGGAACCCCTGCGGCCCTGGGAACCGTCTTCATTCAGCTGGCCCCCGGCGCTTCCGCCAACTTCAAGGTGAAGGTGTTCGCGCCGGCGGGCACGCCCGCCGGAACCGTCGAGAGCGCCACCGTCCAGGCCACCGTCTCCACCGACGGCGACTTCACCACCCTGGCCGACCAGTGCTCCGACACCGCCTCCGAAACCACCACCGTCATCGAGGGCTTCCTCCAGGTCACCAAGGCCCGGACGCACTTGGACACCCGCGCCGACGGCATCACCCCCGGCCCGGGCGACGAGATCGTCTACTCTCTGACCTACAAGAACATCGGCCAGCAGACCGCGGTGGGCTGCGTCATCACGGACCAGATTCCGGACCACACCACCTACGTGGCCGGGTCTCTCTACATCGACGTGAACTGCAACGGCGTCATCGACGGCGGTGACACGCTGCTCACCGACGGCTCCGGCGACGACACCGCCGAGTTCGACTCCACCAACAACATGGTGCGTTTCCGGGTGGGCGCGGGCGCCGACGCCACCTCGGGCGGCACCGTCGCCCCCGGCGAGCAGGGCTGCGTGCTCTTCAAGGTCCTGATCCAGTAAGGGGTTTCCGGAAAGGAAAACTCTCGTTTGAACCCGATCCCGGGCGCCTCCCCTCACCGGGAGGCGCCCGGACCCCAAAGCAGAATTGAAAGAAATCGTATGCATTCGGCGCAAGGGACATCCATGAGGCGTATCCTGGGGGGAGTGCTGGCCGCGGCCTGCATTCTCGCCCTGGTCTCGCCGTCCCTCGCCGCCCAGGTGGTCATCGTGAACAGGGCCCGGGCCGCGTACTCGGACGGAAACAACGTCCCTTACGCGGCCCAGTCCAACCAGGTCTCCGATCCCGTCCAGCCCTTTTACGGGATCGAGATTTCCCCCGACGGAACCGCGGCCGCCCCTGGGCGGGTGGTTACGGCCTCCCCCGCGGCCCTCGTGGAAATCCCCTATACCCTGACAAACACAGGCACGGCCGACGACTCCTACGTCCTTTCCGCGCAGAACGAGCAAGGCGACAACGGCGATCTCGCGGGCCTTTCCATCGTGGTGGACGGAAACGGTAACGGGCGCGCCGATGCCTTCGAAATACCCTACGACAACAACCATCCACCGGTTCTATCGCCGGGCGAGGTCCTTCATCTGGTGGTTATGGGCCAGACGCCCGCGGGGCTTGCGGGAGGCTTCATCCTGGTGAACCTCTCCGGCGTTTCCGCCGGAAACTCCAACATGACGGACGCCTTGAACGTGGCCCGGGTGGACGTGTCCACCGAGGGCTTCATGACGGCCGCGAAAAGCGCCTCTCCCGCGGAGGTCAAGCCCGGGGACCTCATCTCCTACACCCTTTCCTTTCAAAGCGGGGGCATTGCCCCGGTTCTTCCGGCCGCCTTCTCCATCGACACCGACGGAAACGGCGTTGCCGAGAACGTGAGCGGGATCCTCGTTTCGGACGCGCTTCCCGCTGAAACCGTCTTTTCGGCGGGCTCCCTTACCTTCGTTTCGGGAGTGGCGGGCGCGACGCCGGTCTACGCCGGAAACGACGGCCTCTGGCGCACGTCTTCGGCCGCGGCTCCCCCGCCCGTTTTCAGGGTGGGCCTCTTCCTTCCCCAGAATCAGGCGGGTACGGCCTTTGCGAACGGCGTTTCGGGAAGCCTCACCTTCAAGGTCTCGGCCGGAGCGGCCATAGGGCTCGTCTCGAACACCGGTCGCACCGATTACGCCGGCTCCGGCGGCCCCAAGACCGCCCTAAGCAACGAGGCCCGGGTCACCGTGAGCTCCCCCGCCAGGGTGGTGGCGGACGACACCGACGACGGCGGGGCCCTTTCCGGCTCGGGCAAGCAAAATGACCCGGACGACCTCATGGTGGTGGACTTCGCTGCGGCGGGCTCGGAGGCGGCCTTCGAGAACGAGGCAGCCAACCTGGGAAGCTCCGCCGACACCATCGAGCTTGTGTTCGACCCCGCGGCCTCCGTCAACGTGCCCCAGGGAGCCACGGTGCGCTTCACGGACCTTAACGGGGCCTCCCTTCCCGACTCGGACGGCGACGGGAAGCCTGACCTGGGAAGCCTCGCCCCCGGGGCCAGGAAGAGCTTCCTCACCGTCGTCGGCCTTCCCGCGGGCGTTTCCGGCACGGACATCATCGTGGCGGTGAAGGCCGTTTCGAGCCTCGACCCGGGCGTGACGGACCTCACCTTCGACAAGGTGGGGCGCATCGGCGCCGTGGACGTCAAGGTGGAGGTGGCGGTGAGCGCCTCGGTCCAGGCCGGGGTTTCCACGGCCTTGGGACGGCAGGCCCTAGTGAACGGCAAGATTATAGCCCACGAGTACGACGCCGCAGGTGTCTTCGTGCGCAGCAAGGTATTCCTGACGGACGGCTCGGCCCTGATCGACCGCGACGAGAACGGCAACCACTATCCCCTCTACACCTGGCTTCGGGACGGCTACTCCTACCGCATCACCATCGCGGGCGAGATCAACGATTTTTCCTACTACGGAACGCCGCTCTTCTACCGCTCCGATTTCCTCACCGTGGAAAACCCGGGCGACGTGTTCACCCGGGGCGAGATCACCGTGAAGGTGCTCCAGGACGGCACGAGGCTCCTCGTGGTTCCCCTGGACCCGGCGGGCTACGTTTACGACGCGGTGACGGGCGCGCGGGTGGACGGGGCCTGCGTCAGCTTCTACCGCTGCGACGGGCCCGACTGCGCCACCTACACGAAGGTTGCCCCGGCGCTCCTCGACATCTACCCCGACGGAAAGACGCGCCAGGAAAACTCCCAGCTCTCGGGCCCCAAGGACGGAACGGGATTTGTGGACACCGGAAAGTCCCCGGGCTCCTTCGAGTTCCGCTTCACCAGCTACGATCAGAGCCTGGACGGCTGGTACTTCATCGGGACGGACTTCGATTGCGGCCTTCCGGGCGGAAAGCCGGATCTCGGCAAGACCTACGCTCCCGTTCCCATAAACGCCGGCGCGGTCTGGACGCCCGCCTCGGGCGCACCCTACCGTGGCGAGAAGTTTTACGTGGACTCGAGCTTTCCCGGGGCCGTTCTCTTAAGGATCCCCCTCTACCCGGCCGGGCTGGCGCCACTTCACGTGGAAAAGACCGTGACGCCCTCGAGCGCGGAGGCTGGCGATATTTTGAGCTTCACCGTGACGGTCAAGAACGTGAACGACAAGGCCTCCGTGTTCGGAGCGGAGGTCTACGACCTCATGCCGCGGGACGTGCGCTACGTTCCGGGCTCCGCCACCGTGAACGGAAGGAAGGCCGCGGACCCGGCGATCTCGGCGGACGGATGCGGGCTCACCTTCAGGGTGGGCGATCTTGCGGGCGGCGCGAGCCTTTCCATCGCCTACAAGGTGCGGGTGGCGGCCGGCGCCACGGAGGGCCGGAAGGTGAACACCGCCAAGGCCGCTGGCTTCGCGGACCCAGCCCGGGGGCTTGCCGTCTCCTCCAACACCGCGAGCGCCTTCTTCACCATCAAGAAGGACCTCTTTACCGACCGCGGCGTGATCGTGGGCAAGGTCTTCTCCGACGACAACGACAACAGAATCCAGGACGGCGAGGAGCAGGGGCTCGCCGGCGTCAAGATCTACATGGAGGACGGGCGTTACGTGGTGACGGACTCCGAGGGCAAGTACCACATGGATAACGTGGCCCCCGGAACCCATGTCCTCAAGGTGGATCCCACGAGCCTTCCCCCCGGCGCCGTCCTCGCAGTGGTGGACAACCGGAACGCCGGAGACCCCGCCACCGCCTTCGCCGACCTCTTTCCCGGCGATCTCTTCAAGGTGAACTTCCGGGTGGCGCCGGCAGTGGCCCGTCCCGCTCTCTGCGTGGACGGCACCACCATTCCCGGAAGCCTCGTGGTTTCGCGGGGGATCTCCGACGTGGTGACTGACGCCAAGGGCGGGATCAGCGTGCGGAACCGCGTGGAGTTCCGTAACGCCTCGGGCCTTCCCCTTTACGAGGCGGAGTACGCCGAGACCTCGCCCTACAAGCCCATGAAGGGCACCGTGACCTTAAACGGCGCGCCCTTCGAGAACGCGGCGGAAGCGGGCGGAGGTTCCTTTTCATGGAAGCTCCCGCTCCTCGAGCCGGGCCGGACCCTGACCCTGGAGTTTCTCTCGGCCCTTCCCAAAAGCGGCGGGAAGGCGGAGGCCCGGTGCCGCTTTCGGACGGAGCCCGCGGGCAGGGACGAGACGGCAAAGGTTTCGTCGGACGTGGCCTTTTCCGTGGCCGCTCCCAACGAGTACCGCATATCACTGGACTTCGCCCCTGGGGCCGACGGGCTCTCCCCGACGGCTCGGGAGAGCCTCGCCCCGGTCATCCAGCACCTCCGGAAAACCGGCTTCTTGAAGCTCTACGTGGATATTCCCCCGGCCGGCGAGGGTGGAGGCGCCGAGCTTGCCCGGAGGCGTGCGGAGTCCGTGACGCGCTTCTTCCGGGAGTCCCTCATCGATACCTCCAAGGTTTCCATAGGCGAGGCCCGGGGTGGCGAGGACACTCCCCAGCCGCAGACCGCGGCTCCCGCCGCCGGGGGCTACACCCAGGGCCAGGGGGTTGAAATCCGCGTCCTCTCCATCGGGGCGGGCATGGAAAGCCGCGAGATCGCCGTGGGCGACGAGATGGGAAAAGGCATCTACAGGCTCCGCCTGGGCTTTAAAAGCCAGTACCCCGTGCCTGATCTCAAGGACCCCGTCCTTTTCGTGGGCTTTCCCGAGGGCTTCTACTACATGGGCGGAACGGCCGACGTAAACGGCGCGCCCGCCTCCCCCGTCAAGGACGACCGCTGGTTCCGGATCAGCCTTGATGAAAAGCTCCTGGCGGACCCGGTTTACTTTTCCATGGATTTTCTCTCCTCGGGGCCCCTTTCATGGAAGAGCACCCCTGTCTGCGTGCTGGCCCGCACCAAAAACGGCAAGACCGTGGTGCTGGCCTCCAACTTGGCCGACAAGGACCCCCTTGTGGTCACCCTTTCGGCCCTCTACTCGAGCGGAGGCAGCGGCGGAACCCTGGACCCCGGAGACGTGGAGCGCGTGCGGGCGAGCCTCCCGGCGGGCATCCTCTATCCCGAATCCGACGGGGTCGCGGCCGGGGCCGCCACCACCCTTAGGATCAGGGTTGCGGCCGGAGCCCCCTTCCGCCTCACGGTGAACGGCCGCGAGGTGGGGAAGGAGCGGCTCGGCCAGAGCACCCTGGACAAGACCCTGGGCCTCGAAACCCGGGAGTATCTCGGAGTTCCCCTTAACGCCCCGGAGAACGTGGTGGAGCTCTTCTCCGGCGAGACCCTGATCGCCCGCCGGATCATCAAGCGCAGCGGCGAGGCCGCGGGGCTCTCCTTTGCCGTGTGGCCCAAGCGGCCTCCGGCCGACGGCAAAAGCCCGGCCTACGTCTCCATCTCCCTCGTGGACGGCGCCGGAAACCCGGTGGCCGAGGACACCTTCTTAAGCGTCTCGGTGGATCGCGGCGACATCTTCGACAGCGAGACCGGCCGCTTCAAGAAGGCGGCCGACGACGGATTTACCGTGAGGACCGTGGCCGGGAGGGCCGTGGTGAAGCTCTCGCCGGCCTCCACCAGCGAGAAGCGGACCCTCACGGCGCGCCTGGGGGATGTTGCCAAAACGGTGGACGTGAGCTACTATCCCGAAAGCCGCCCCTTGATCCTCGTGGGCGGACTGGAGGGCGGGATCGGCTTCGGAAACGCCGAGCCCGAGGGCGAGCCCGCTTCCGCCGACATGCCCTTCGATCACTCCGCCGGAGACACGCGCAGCGAGGGAAGGGCCGCCTTCTTCGGAAAGGGTAGCGCGGGCGGGTTCACGGCAACCCTGCGCTACGACACCCGGGCGAACCCGGACGGCGACACCCTTCTCATGGAAAACACCCCCGGCACCGCGGACAACCGCTTCTACCCGGTCTACGGGGACGACTCCGAGCAGTTCTTCGAGGCCAAAAGCGCCGAGCGGCTCTACCTCAAGGTGGAGCGGAACCTTTCCTACGCCATGTTCGGGGATTTCGGCACCGACGCCGGAAGCGACCTATCCTTCAACCGCTACCAGCGGACCATGAACGGAGGGCTCGTCAACCTGGAGGATGAAAACCACGACAAGGTGCGGCTTTTCGTTTCCAGGAACCGTCAGTCCCTGGTCCGGGAGACCCTTCCCGCGCGCGGGCTTTCCGGGCCTTACATCCTGCAAAACGGCGACGTCACCCTCTTCTCGGAAACCGTGGTCATAGAGACCCGGGACCGCTATCATCCAAGCGTCGTCGTGGGTGAAAAGACCATGAGCCGGAACACCGATTACGACATCGACTACGACTCCGGGGTCATCCTCTTCCACGAGCCGCTGGGAAGCTTCGACTCCTCCTTCAATCCGCAGATCATAAGGGTCACCTACGAGACCAAGAACCTCGACGAAAGCCGCTACATCTACGGCGCGCGCCCCGAGATCCGCTTCTTCTCGGGAAAGTTACGTCTAGGCTTCCTGGGGGTGGTGGAGGAAAACGCCGTTTCCGACAAGCGAGAGGGCGGCGCTGACCTCGTGTACGACGACGGCCGCCACGTGAAGGTGACGGCGGAGGTCTCCGCCACGGACGGCTTCGATCCCGAGGGCTTCGACCCCACGAGCGGAACCGCCCGCCGCGTGG
>JAKAGN010000337.1 GCA_021815525.1 Deltaproteobacteria bacterium | reverse complement strand
TCCCTCCTCCTTTCCAAAAGATAAAAGCGCCTCCGGCGGCCGGGGAGACTACGTCCCCCCGGACCCCCGATATGCGCTCCGCGTGCTGCGCACGCGGAGCGGGGTTATGGAGGGCTTCGCATTCCTCCGCTCGACGCCTGGAGGGAGACAAGGGCTTCGCCGTCACTGGGCCGCCTGTGGGGTAATCGAAAAAAATTGAAGAGTATCGCTTGCTTGGGATATGAGCGTTCAAAAAATGAACGCTCCCACCAAAGATGGATGCATTGAGGGGCGCAGCGTTCAATTTTTGAACGTTCAAAAATTGAACGATCCGATTTCGCATGATTTTGGATGCTTATAGCCTGAGCACTCAACCGTGGCGCACGGGGAAAGGAAAAGCATGGCACGGTCCGGTCGAAAAGGGGCGCTTCCGGTGGTCCTGGCCGCGCTCATCGCGGCCGTGGGGGGCTGGCTCTACGGGCGGCACGCGCCTGCGCCGCAAAACGCAAAGGGCAACGCGGGTCTCGTCGTGGCGAGCGTAACGGACGGCGACACCGTGGTGCTCGCTGATGGCCGCAGGGTGCGCTACATAGGCGTCAACGCCCCGGAGATAAGCCACGGCGGAAAGCCCGGCGAGCCCTGGGGCCCGGAGGCCAAGGCCTGGAACGCGCGCATGGTCTCGGGAAAAGGCGTGAGCCTCAAAAACGACGCCGAGGAAAAGGACCGCTACGGCCGGACCTTGGCGTACCTGTATCTTTCCGACGGCGCCTTCGTGAACGGGAAGATGGTGGCGGACGGCTACGCCTACTGCCTGCCGGTTCCGCCCAACACCGGCCGCATGGAGGAGCTTCTTGCGCTCCAGAGAGCGGCAATGGATGCCAAAAGGGGCATGTGGGGCAAGTTCCGCGAGCCGCCGGGCGAAGGCTCCTACGTGGGAAACCCGCGCTCCCTGCGCTTCCACCTCCCCTCCCACTACCCCATGAAGGAGGGCCGCGTGCGCTTCTCCTCCATGCGGGAGGCCTTCTACGCGGGATACGCCCCCTGCAAGGAGTGCCTGGGAAGCTGGGCCTCCCAGTGCGGCCTCTGAGCTTCGCCCCCGGGCTCCTTCCTCGTGGTTTTCCCGAGCCAAGGCGGAAGGATGCGAAGCCCTTCAACTTGATGGCTGCCGAAAAACGATGAAATGCAAGGCGCGCGAGCGAGCGGCGAAGGGAGCGTACTCCCGTACGTGACCGAGCCGCGAGGGGAAGCGCAACACAGCAATTCGCGTTTTCCGGCAGCCATCGCGGGGGGCGGGGGGAGCTTTGCTCCCCCCGCCATCCTCCCCAGCTTGACACTTTCCGACCGGCGGGGTACAATTTTTTTGGGCGCTCGAAAACGCCCGCCCCTCCCATAAAAATCCCGATTTCCGCGAAGGACCGTGCCATGTATTCAGCGACCAAGTATATCTTCGTTACGGGGGGGGTGCTCTCCTCCCTGGGAAAGGGCCTGGCGTCCGCGTCCATAGGGGCTCTCCTGGAGAGCCGGGGGCTCAAGGTCACCTTCCAGAAGCTCGATCCCTACATCAACGTGGACCCGGGCACCATGAACCCCTTCCAGCACGGGGAGGTCTTCGTAACCGACGACGGCGCGGAGACGGACTTAGACCTCGGCCACTACGAGCGCTTCGCCAACGTGAGGCTGGGAAAGAACTCCAACTTCACCACCGGCAAAATCTACCACTCCGTAATAATGAAGGAGCGCCGGGGCGAGTACCTGGGCGGCACGGTCCAGGTGATCCCCCACATAACCGACGAGATCAAGGCCTCCATCCGCCTCATGGGCCTCGAAGGCGACGTCGTCATCGTGGAGATCGGCGGCACCGTGGGCGACATCGAAAGCCTGCCCTTTTTGGAGGCCATCCGCCAGTTCCGCTCCGAGGCCGGCAAGGACAACGTCCTATACATCCACCTCTCCTACGTCCCGTTCATCAAGGCCGCCGGCGAGGTGAAAACCAAGCCCACCCAGCACAGCGTCAAGGAGCTGCGGGGAATCGGCATCCAGCCCAACATCCTGCTTTGCCGCACCGACCAGTTCTTGGGCGACGACATAAGGGCCAAGATCGCGCTCTTCTGCAACGTGGCCAAGGACGAGGTCTTCACCGCCAAGGACGTGGAAAGCATTTATGAAGTGCCCGTGGTCTTCCACCAGCAGGGCTTAGACGACAAGATAATGGAATTGTTGAACATCTGGACCGGAAAGCCCAGGCTCGACTCCTGGACCGAGCTTGTGCGCAAGATTCAGAACCCCAAACACGAGATCACCATAGCCATCGTCGGCAAGTATGTGAATTTGAAGGAATCCTACAAAAGCTTGAACGAGGCCCTGGCCCACGGCGGGGTTGCCAACGAGTGCCGGGTCAACTTGAAGTTCGTGGACTCGGAGACCATAACTGACGCAAACGTGGCGCAAATACTCGCGGACGCCCACGGAATACTGGTGCCGGGCGGCTTCGGCTCCCGGGGGGTGCCCGGGAAGATCGCGGCGGTGCGCTACGCGCGCGAGCGGAAGGTCCCCTTCTTCGGCATCTGCCTCGGGATGCAGATCGCGGTCATCGAGTACGCGAGAAACGTCGCCGGCATTCCCGGCGCGGACAGCACAGAGTTCGACCCGAAGGCCAAGGACCCGTTGATTTATCTGATGCGGGAGTGGTTCGACGAGCGCAGCGGCACGGTCCAGGTGCGCCACGACGACACCGAAAAGGGCGGCACCATGCGCCTGGGGGCCTACACCTGCGTGGTTGCGGACGGCACCTTCGCCTGCGCGGCCTACGAAAAGGAATCCATCTCCGAGCGCCACCGCCACCGCTACGAGTTCAACAACGCCTACCGCGAGCGCCTCGAAAAGGCGGGGCTCATCATAAGCGGCACCTCCCCCAAGGGTGAGCTTGTCGAAATAGTCGAGCTTTCCGGCCACCCCTGGTTCCTGGGCTGCCAGTTCCACCCCGAGTTCAAGAGCCGGCCCATGGACCCGCACCCGCTGTTCCGGGACTTCATCCGGGCGGCCCTCTCTTACGAGAACAGCATGTCCCAAACCCCGGCAAAGGAGGCAAAATAATGCCGTTCCTCATTTTTCTGGGCGTCTGCTTCATCCTCCTCATGTGGGTGGTTGGGATCTACAACGGGCTCGTGCGCAAACGCAACGGCTTCAAGAACGCCTTCTCCCAGATCGACGTTCAGTTGAAGCGCCGCCACGACCTCATCCCCAACCTCGTCGAAACCGCCAAGGGCTACATGAAGTTCGAGCGCGAGACCCTGGAGGCCGTCATCAGCGCCCGCAACCAGGCGGTCAAGGCCACCGACAAGGTCTCGTCCGACCCCGCCAACCCGGAGCTCATGAAACAGCACCTAAGCGCCGAAGGGGTCCTCGCGGGGGCCATGAGCCGCTTCATGGCGGTCGCGGAGCAGTACCCGGATCTCAAGGCCAACCAGAACATGATGTCCCTCCAGGAGGAGCTAAGCTCCACCGAAAACCGCGTCTCCTTCGCGCGCCAGGCCTACAACGACGCCGCCATGACCTACAACAACGCCCGCGAGATATTCCCCAACAACCTTATCTCCGGCATCTTCAACTTCCAGGCCGCAGTGTTCTACGAGATCGAGGAGGCCGCGGACAGGGCCGTCCCCAAGGTGGGCTTTTAACAGGCTGGCGGAAAACGCGAACTGCTGTGTCACGCTTCAAAGCCAATTTCGATCACGTACGAAAAGTACGCTCCCTCATTGGCTTTTTGCGTTCCTTGCATTTCATCGTTTTCCACCAGCCTTCATGCCGGGCAGCGCATGGCAAGGCTCCGCCAGTTCTATGGCTTCGCATCCCACCGCTCGACGATCGATGGTCCGAAGAGGGGTAGAAGGAAAGGCTGTAGGAAGCCCGGCGGCCGACATACGATACTTGATTGGGCGCTCTCGCGCGCGGATG
>JAKAGN010000336.1 GCA_021815525.1 Deltaproteobacteria bacterium | reverse complement strand
TCCGATCTTTGCGAATTCGCCCGGACGGAGGCTGAGGGCTTTATTTCACGAGGCTTATGACGTCGCCCGGCGCGGGGTCCGACTGCTTTTCGAGAACCTCGGCGTAGGAAAACTGCGGCTGGGTCTCGGTCACCTTTATCTTGCCCACCAGGGTGCTTTCCCGGCCCAGGCTTTTTCCGGTCACGGGATGTATTATTTCGGCCCCCCGGTGCTCCACGGTGAAGATCATGCCGGGCTCCGCGGCGCCCTTTCCGAGGTCGATCAGGACGCGCTTGCCGTCGTACTTCAAGACGTAGCCCTCGAGGGGGAAGACCTTGACCAGCGCCGGGGTCAGCTCGGCCACCGCCTTCTGGGCCGCCTCCCGGATGAGGTCCTCGCCGGCCACGCTGGTGGTGCCGGCGCCCAGCGAGCTGCCGTCCTGGGTGGGGATGGCGGTGGTGCTGCGGCTGGCGACCCCCCGGCCCTTGGCGCTGCCCACCGTGACCCCGCTTTGGGCGTCCACCACCCGGGCGGTCAGCTCCACGGCGGCTTCAAGCTTCTGGGTCTGCACCACGAAGGAAAAGCCCGATTTCTCCACGGTCGCGCTCATGATGGTGCCCAGCACCACGTAGCGGGCCCCCACCAGCGCCCCCAGCTTCACGGCGGTATCCGCGTCCACCATGCCGCTCGCCCCAAGGCTGGCCTCGGAGGCCGCCGTTTCCAGGCGTTTTCTCTCCACCACGGAAAGATTCGGGCACTGGGAAAGCCCGCTCATGAGAAGCTCCATGACGGATTCGCCCAGCCCCTGGATGTTGACCCCGGAGGTGTTGGAGAAAACCGGGACGAGTATCGCCTTCTTGCCGGAGTCGCCGTCTCCCAGGGCCAGGGAGGCCGGGGCGAGGAGCAGAAAAAGAACGGCGCAGGCGACGATGTTTTTTGAAACGCGAAGGAAGCCGGCCATGACGGGAATCTCCTCTGCTTGTTATCTGGGGGCGGGGGGCTTGGCTGTAGTCCAGCAAGGTGATGAGATGATTTGAAAATTTTTTATCAGTCAAAAGCGAGTCTTGTCAAGCCGCGCGAGTCGCGCGCGAAGGAAGCGTACCGATGGTACGTGACCGAGCGCAAGACGAAGCGTAACGCGGCAGATCGCGTTTTCCGCCGGCCTTCACACCGAGACCACCTTGTCGGCCACCTGCATGGAGGTTACTATGTCCAGCATGTTGGTGGTCTCGCCCACCTCTTTTTTTTCAAGCAGATTGAAGTGGTTGAGGCATGTCCCGCACACCAGCACGGTGACGCCGGCGGCGGCCAGCTCCGCGAGGTCGGCCAGCGCCGGGGAGCCGGTCACCGCAAGCTTCACGCCGCTGTTCACAAGGACTACCCGCCACAGGTCCGGCCCCATCTCCTTCAGGGTCTTGATGAAGTTCAGCATGAGCTTGCCGCCAAGCTCGTCGTCGCCCCGGCCGATGCGGTCCGCGGCCGCCAGGACCAGGATTTTTTGGCCCGCGCCCGGGATCTTGGGCTCCGGCATGAAGACGGAGCAGGGCGCGCAGGCGCTCCGCGAGCCCGTTACGCGAAAAGCGCCGTCCCTTTCATCCACGGAAACGTTGAAGCCCTGGGAGGCCAGGAAGCGCGAGACGTTTTCCTTGGCCGCGGCGTTGTCCACGGTTACGGAGAGTGTTTCGGGGTTTTCGGCGTCGACGAGCTTCTTGGCGGCCAGCACGGGGCCCGGGCAGGCCAGGCCGCGGCAATCCAGGTCCTTGGACATGGCTTTCTCCTCGCAGGGTTGATGGACCTGCAAAAAGGCGATTTTCGACTTTTTACGAGATCATCAAAGTGATTTCCCCGCTCCTATTAGCGGCCGCGGGCCCGGGTGTCAAAGCGATGATGTCTATGGAATCGGTGCGTAAGCAGTGAAAAAATCTATGACGCGCGGTCTAACGGCCGCCGGAAAGCGAAAGGGCGAGATCCAGGTACCGGCGGGCGCTGGGGTTTCCGGGGTCGCGGAGGAGGGCTTCGCGGAGCACGGGCGCGGCCTTGTCCGGCTTTCCCAGCGTCAGGTACACGGCCCCCAGGTTCAGGGCCAGCTTCTCGATTCCGGGGTCGGCCTCGTAGGCCGCCGCAAGGTGCGGCAGGGCCTCCTCGAAGCGGCCCGCGCCGGCCAGCAGCGTCCCCAGGCGCGCCCGGGCCGGGGCCCAGCCGGGGTCGGCGTCGACGGCCCAGCCGTAAAAGGCGAGGGCCGCCGCCATGCGCCCCCGCTCCTCGGCCATGCGGCCCATCTTTTCGTAGGCCTGCGCCAGCGGGCCCTGGGCCGCCAGCGCAAGGGCGTACTGGCGGCCCGCGGCCCCCTTTTTCCCCTCGGCCTCGTAGAGGTTGGCCAGGGTGAAGTGGGCCGACGAAAGCCTGGGGTCGAGGGCAAGGGCCTTGGAAAAGAGCGCCTCGGCCTCGCCGTTCCTCCCTAACCCGAAGAGCACGCTTCCCATGTTGGACCAGGCCTCGGCGTAATCGGGCTTGCGGCGCGTCACCTCCCCGAAGAGGGCCAGGGCCTCGCCGGGCCTGCCCTGGGCGAAGCGGATGGCTCCAAGGTTGTTGCGGGCGATCCATGCCCCTGGGTTTGCCGCAAGGGTCCGCTCCCACAGGGTTTCCTGGTCCCGGTATAGGCCCGTCTGCCTGAAGGAGGTCCATCCCAGGAAGATCAGGAGCGAAAGGCACGCGGCCGTTATGACCGGAACCCGGAAGGAAAAGGGAATCCAAAGGGCGGCCATGCTTGCGGCGGCGCACGTGAGAGCCATGAGGCCGGGCGCGGCCAGGTACTGGAAGTGGTCCGCCACGAAGGAGAAGCGGAAGGGGTAGACGTTGATGAAGCCCAGGGCCGGAAACAGGGTGCCCGCGAAAAAAAGAAGGGCGGTCAAGGGCCCGCGGCCCACTCTGCGGCGCAGGAGCCAGAGCAGTGCCGCCGCGGCCAGAAAGCCCGCGGGGGCGAGGTAGGACAAAAAGTCCGAGGCGGGCGGAATTTCCCTTGGGTAGATGAAGCGGAAGCCCGTGGGCCACAGGATTTTTCCAGCGTAGAACCAAAGGGCCCGGCCCGCGAGAAGCATCCGCTCGATGGCGCCCAGGTCGAAGTCCGCGCCCCGGGCCCCCACGTGGCTGCGCTCCCAGTAGGCCGTGAAAAGCCCGGAGAGCGCCGCCAGCAGGAAGAAGGGAAGAAGGCGGTAAACCTCGTCCCGCGAGGCCCGGCCCCGCTTCCACCAGACGGCCAGGAGCGCCGCCGCCGGAAGCGTGGCCGTTACGGTCTTGGAAAGGAGCGCCCCCACGAAAAGCAGGAGGGCCGCGCCGTAGTGGAGCGACCGGCGCTTCCCGGCCGCGCGCTTCCTGGAAAGGTCGAGGGCCGAGGCGAGAAAGATGGCCGATGCGAAGTAGAAGACCCCGGAAAGTACGTTCTTGCGCTCGGAAATCCAGGCCACGCTTTCCACGTTGACGGGGTGGAGGGCGAAGACCGCCGCCGCGAGCCAGGCCCCGGGCACCGCCAGGGCCGCGAGGAGCCGCCAAAGAAGGATCGCGGCAAGGGCGTGAAGGGCGGCGTTCACCGCGTGAAAGCCCGCGGGGTTCAGGCCGAAGACGCGCCGCTCCACCCAGAAGGAGGAGAAGACCAGGGGGTAGTACTGGGGGGAGGCCGAAGGCGAAAACCACACGTCGAAAAGCCCGCCCGGGCGGGCGAGGGTGGGGTTTTCGGTCAGGTAGTCGTCGTCGTCCCAGATGAAGCCGTTTTGGAGCGATGGCCCGTAGGCCGCGGCCACCATAGCCGCGAGAGCCAGGGCGGGCAGGATTCGGGCGATTTTTCGTTTCATACCGAGTTGCATTCAAAAGTGGAGCATCCAGGCTGTGACCGATCCACACGGAGCCCTTTTCCTCAAGCTCCCAGGCTTCGGGCGGAAAGATGCGAAGCCCTGGATAAG
>JAKAGN010000335.1 GCA_021815525.1 Deltaproteobacteria bacterium | reverse complement strand
GGATCAGGACGTCCGGCGGGAACACGTCGAGAAGCTCGGGGGTGAGCTGCATCCGCCGCTCCTCGAAAAGGGCGCGGTTTTCGATCTCGATCTTTTCAAGCCGGCTTTCGCCTATTCCCATGCCGGCGCACAGCGCCAGGTGCGGCACCTCGGCCAGGGAAAAGCCCATGAAGGCCGCGGCCACGGTGTCCACGGCCAGGGGGTCGGTCCCGCCCATCAAGGTGTCCGCCTTCACCACGCACTTTTCGGTGTTGGCCACGGCCGGGTAATGGCCGTGGGTCACGGCCACGAGCCCGTCCACCAGCACGAAGTCCGGCCGCAGCACGCCGTAGATGTCGGCGAACTTCTGGTGGAGCCGGAAGTTGTGGTCCGCTATGCGGCTTGCCTGGTGCACGAACCCGAACTGGTTCTTGACGGAGAGCGTGACCGTGCTCATGGAGTGGGTCTTGAGCTTGGGAAGCGAGACGTAGAGGTTCTCGTCCCTTAGGCGCACCAGCCGCTCGTGCACGAAGGAGGAGATGTCCACGAAGGATGAAAGCCCGGCCAGGAAAACCGGGGTCGCGCCGGTCTCGTCCAGGTATACGGGGATCGCTCCGGTTTCCCGGCAGGCGGCCAGGAGCCCGGAGGCGCCGAAGACGAGCCGCGTGAAGTTGCCCTGGGTGCTGTTTTCGATGACGTAGACATTGCGGGCCCCGGCGGCCTTGAATATCCTCACGGTCTCGGCCAGGACGTTGGGGCTCGTGAAGGTGTTGGGCCGGGAGTCCACCGCGTTGACCTTTATGTAGACGTCCCGGCTCGACTTCAGAAGCCCGGCCGCGCCCCCGAAGGCGGCGAATACCTCCGCCGCGGCGCGGCTCACGGATTCCCTGGCGTCCGCGAAAACCACCTTCGCGGTTTTTTCCTCAAGCTCTTCCGGCATTCTTTTCCCTCCATCCATCAAGCAACTTCCGCATGGGCCCGGGGTCGTCGGCGAAAAAGCCGTCCGCGCCGCATTCGAGGGCCTTTTTCAAGGCTTCCCAGGTGTTCTCCCGCCGGCCCGTCCAGGCCAGCACCCTAAGCCCGCGCGGATGAAGCGCCTCCACCACCCCGCGGGTAAGGAGGGCGGCATTCTGGTGATAGCTGGCCGCCTTCACGGCCTCCATCCGGCCGAGGACCTCGCCTGGCGTCTCGGGCCTGTCGGAAAGCACTCCTATGGCGATTTCGGGCGCGATCCGGCGAAAGTCCGCCAGCACCGCGTCGTCGAAGCAGGACACCAAGACCGAGCCCGCCAGCCCGTGTTGGCGGATGAGCCCGGCCACCTGCCCGCACACGTCCGGAAAGGGCCCCGCGGTTTTCGCCGCTTCCTTCTTGATCTCCACGTTTATGCGGATGCGGCCGCCCATGCGCCGGAAGACCGCTTCCAGGGTGGGCGCCCGCTCGCCGGAAAAGCGCGGCGAAAACCACGAGCCCGCGTCCAGGGCCTCGATTTCGGCAAGGGTTCTGGCCGAAACCCGCCCGGCGCCGCTCGTGGTGCGGTCCAAGGTGTCGTCGTGGATCACCACGGGCCGGCCGTCCGCGGAAAGCGCAACATCCAGCTCCACCATGTCCGCGCCGGCCGCGAGTGCCCCCTCGAAGGCGGCCAGGGTGTTTTCGGGGAAGTTCCGGTTGTCGCCGCGGTGGGCGATCAAGAGGAATCCATCCGGGGGAAAGGGACCGGCGGGCGTCGTCATCTTCCAGGCCTTGCCCGTTGACCGGGCGCTTGCTTTTGAAATCTTAACTAAGCTTAACCATATTGGTATTACCACTTTCGCGGGCTCAAGGAAACGGCTTTTTCCGGGCGGAAAACTTGCCTTAAAGAAGGCCCGGTCTTGAATTTTTTTCCCGGGGCGTTATATTTCCGATTCTTGCCGGTGCGTTGCCTTTTGTTGCGAGCGCCATGAACGTTGGGGCGCAAAAAGGTCAGCCGCCCCTCGTTTTCCAGGCCTTTCGGGAGATTTGCCATGTCGCATCTCGATGTTTTCAGGTTCCTTCCCAAGACCGACTGCGGGGAATGCGCCTTCCCCACCTGCCTCGCCTTCGCCAAGCGGGTGGACGCGGGCCAGGCCGAGATCACCGTCTGCCCCTACGTGGCCTTCCAGTGCGCCGCCTGCGGTTTTACGCAGGACGAGCCCTTCCGCCAGTGCCCTTCCTGCAAGATGACCGTGCGGGAGGCCCGGGCCCAGGAGGACAGCTGCGCCACCAAGTGCCCCAAGTGCGGCTACGAGCAGGCCGAGCCCTTCGACGAGTGCCCCAAGTGCGGGGTATCGGTGGCGATGACGGTGCGGAACGCCCGGCGCATGGGCAAAACCGCGGTCTTCGAGGCCCCGGTCAAGGATGAGCCCGCGGCCCCCGCCGCTTCACCGAAGACGAAGGAGGAGCTTCCCATCTACCAGTGCCCCTTCTGCGGCTTCGTGACCCAGAAGGTCCTTTCCGCCTGCCCCGAATGCGGCTACGCCGAAGGCCCGGGCTTCAACGGCGGCTAGGAGCGGGAATCGGCGCCGGATGATGACGTTAGGCCCGGAACCCTTGGTTCGCCAGGGGGCATTCGGGGTCGGGGGCCAGCGGATCGCCCGTGACGAACAGCGCCACGGCGCGGCATCCGCCCTTGCAGAGCGACAGGTAGCGGCATTTGGAGCAGGGCGCTTTCGCCGTGTCGGCGAAGCGGCGGAAGGGGGCGAAGGCGGCGTTTTCCGCCCAGGAATCCTTGAGGGACGCGAGGTCCTGGCCCGGGCCTTCGAGGAAGGAGCAGGGCGAGACCCGGCCCTCGGGGGAGACACCTATGAGCCAGTTGGCCGCCTCGCATCCCAGGACCGCGAAGTAGTCCATCACCTTGGGCTGCGGGCCGTGGAAGGCCACGAAGGGGGTGAAGGAGCAGTCCAGCTTGATGGGCAGGCGGTGCCGCCAGGCGAGCTTCTTGAGCCGCGGCAGGAGCCCTATGGCCTGCTCGCGGGTCAGGCGCATTTTTTCGTAGAGGTCACGGCCCCTACCGGAGGGCTTGAAGCGCAGAAGCTCCACGTCGCACAGGCCGCGGCTTTTGGCGTAGGCCAGTATCTCCGGCAGGGCCGCGTAATTTTCCCGCGACACCACGCAGTTTATCCCCACCCTTATCTTGTTTTCCTTGAGCAGCCGGACGGCCCGGTCGGCCTTTTCGAAGGAGCCGCCACGGGTGCGGGAGAAGCGTTCGTCCACGGCGTCCAGGCTCACGTTCACCTGGCCGAACACGCGGCACTCGTAGGCCTGCTCCGGCGTCATGGCAAGCCCGCTCGTGGTCACGTTGGGCACCATCCCCAGGCTGCGGCAGCGGCGGGCGGCCTCGAAAAGCCAGGGCAGGAGGAAGCTTTCGCCGCCGCCTAAGGCCACGTGGAAGACGCCCATTTCCGCAAGCCCGGAGAGCATTTCAAGGGCGCGGGGAAGGCCGTCTTCGCCAAGGGCGCCGGGGTCGGGGGCTGCGTCCATGTAGCAGCCGGGGCAGCCGGCCGGGCAGTGGCGGGTGAGGGCGGCGTGGGCCTCCACCGGCGCCGAGAGGACGCCGGTATCGGGCCTGTCCCACAGGGGCGAGGCCGGGTAGCCCAGGGATCGGACGAGGTCGGCGTCGGCGAACACCAGGGCGGGCGGCTCCTCGGTGGCCAGTATTCCGCCGAAGGATTCGTAGCGAAGCTTCACCGGCTTCTTTCCGTGTGTGGGGAGCATGGCCTTGGGATTTTTTTCAGTTTTTGGCATGGAGCCCGCTTTTTTCAGCCGTGCGGGCCTTGACCGGTGGAACGACAAGCCCCTTTTCCGAGTTTCAATCGTTGGTCTTCCGAAGCTTTTGCCACGGAAGGCGGGCCGGCGGGATGCGAAGCCCATATTTCTGCGCGGCGTGTTGCGCAGCAACACGCCGCGCCGCGAATATCGGGGGTCCGGGGGCGGTCTGCGCCCCCGGGCCTTTTGGGAAAGGGAGGGGGGTGC
>JAKAGN010000334.1 GCA_021815525.1 Deltaproteobacteria bacterium | reverse complement strand
CTCCCCCTCCCCCGCGAATCCTTCACTATCTAATATGGATGGAAAGGAGCGGTCATGGACTTTGAGCTGACCAAGGAGCAGAGCGATCTCGTGAAGGCGGCCCGGGACTTCGCCAAGGGCGAATTCGACAAGGACCTCGCCCGCGAGCTGGACGCCAAGCACCAGTACCCCGAGAAAATCTGGAAGAAGGCCTGCGACCTGGGGATGGTGGGCCTCCACTACCCGGAGGAGTACTCGGGCCAGAACTACGGCGTGATGGAAAACATCCTGGTGGCCGAGGAGCTGTGCCGCTGGGACTCCACCATCGGCGCGTGCATAATCCTGGCCTCCTTCGCCTCCGAGTGCGTGCTGCGCTTCGGAAGCGACGAGCAGAAGGCCGCGTGGCTCCCCAAGGTGGCCGAGGGCAAGTGCCTCTCCTGCGGCTGCTTCACCGAGCCCGGCCACGGAAGCGACATCACCTGCCTGGATACCGTAGCGGTGCGGGACGGGGATGACTTCGTGATAAACGGCACCAAGACCTTCATAACCAACGCCGGGCCCCTGGCCGGCTTCTACGTGACGCTTTGCCAGACCGACGCCGCCTGCCAGCCGCCCTACCGGGGCATCTCCATGATCCTGGTGCCGGCCGACACCCCCGGGATCTCGGTCCAGAGCGTGGGCGAGAAGATGGGCATCCGCATGATGTACACGGGCGAGGTCTCCTACAAGGACGTCCGCGTGCCCCAGAAGAACATCATCGGCAAGGAAGGCCGCGGCTTCTACCAGGTCCTGGAGTTCTTCGACGAAAGCCGCATCTTGATCGCGGCCCAGGCCCTGGGCACGGCCCAGGGGGCCTTCGACCGGGCCTTGGCCTACACCAAGCAGCGGGTGCAGTTCGGCAAGAAGCTCGCCGAGTTCCAGATAACCCAGCACAAGCTTGCCGACATGGCCACCAAGATCGAGATGGCGCGGCTTCTGACCTACAAGGCCGCCTGGAACTACGACCAGGGCCGCATCGACCCGAAGCTCACCAGCATGGCCAAGATGAGCGCAGCGCGCGCGGCCGTCGAGGTGGCGGACGAGGCCATCCAGCTTCACGGCGGCTACGGCTACATGGCCGAGTACGACGTGGAGCGCTTCTACCGCGACGCCAAGATCACCGAGATCTACGAGGGCACCAAGGAGATCCAGAAGAACACCATCGCAAGCTCGGTGGTGGGAAAACTCAAGTAGTAAGCTTCATCGCCAAACGAAAACGCGGGAGGAGGCACATACCATGCCCCCTCCCGCGTTTGTTTTTGAACCTGCCTTGTCCCCGGTCACTCCACCCCGGGCGGTTGGTCCTTTCCAACAGGCACCTGAGCCACAGGCCGTCTAAAAACGATGAACTGCATGGCGCGCGAGCCGAACGCGAGGGAGCGTGCTGTTCGCACGTGACCGAGCGCAAGACGATGCGCAACGCAGTAGATGGGCCAAGGCCAAGCCCCTCTTCAAGGAGGCTTGGGGCCACTTCCAAGCCGCGGGCAAGAGCCTGGAGGATTTTTTCTCATACGTGGCGGAACGCTTTTCAAGGGCCACGAAACCATATATCATGAAGTCCCTGCTGGAAAAGAAGGCGGAACTTGCGAAGGGAGAAAGCCATGAGCCTGGACAGAAAAACGGTGGAAGGACTCAGGCCGGAGCAGATGCGGGTGCGTCATCCCTACCGGTCGAAGATGTTCGAGGACCGGCTCCGGTGGCTCCTGGACAACGAGCCCCAGGGGACGCTGAACCGGTTCCGCCAGAGCCCGGAGGGGCTGGCGAAGGACGTGCTTCAGACCATGAGCGTAGCGGCCCTGGCGAGGCTTCGGGCCGAGGTGCTGCACGGGGTGAAGGACCAAGCCGATCTGAACGAGATCGAGAACCTGGTGCTTTGCCCCAGGGAATGCCCGGCCCTGAGCCCCGATCCCCCCGAGCTTCTGGACGAGGAAGAAGAAGCGCCGATCTGGGACTGGCTGGAGGAGAAGAAGGAGGAGGATGCCTGGTAGATCGTGTTTTTAGGCGGCCTGTCAGGGTTTCTTGCGGAACTCCTGCTCCCTAAGGTCCTTCCTTAGGACCTTTCCCACCTGGGTCTTGGGAAGCTCGGTGCGGAACTCGATCTCCACGGGCCACTTGTACTTGGCGAGCTTTTCCTTGCAGTAGTCCATCATCTCCTCGCTGGTGGCGGTTTCGCCGTCGCGGAGCACGATGAACACCTTCACGGCCTCGCCCCGGGTGGGGTGGGGGATGCCGATGGCGCAGACGTCCAGCACCTTCGGATGTCCGTGGAAGACCTCGTCGATGTCCCGGGGGTAGACGTTGTAGCCGCCCGAGATGATCATGTCCTTCTTGCGGTCCACGATGAAGATGTAGCCGTCCTCGTCCATGGTGGCGATGTCGCCGGTAAAGAGCCACTCGTCCTGGAGGGTGCCGGCCGTGTCGTCGGGCTTCTTCCAGTAGCCCCGCATCACCTGGGGGCCGGCGACGAGTATCTCGCCGCGTTCGCCCAGGGGCACGTCCTCCTCGCCTAGGGCCAGGTCCACGATGCGCACCCGGGTGTCGGGAACCGGGATCCCTATGCTTCCAACCTTGCGGCGGCCGCCGAAGGGGTTGATGGTGGCCACGGGCGAGGTTTCCGTCAAGCCGTAGCCCTCCACGATGACCGCGCCGGTCACCTTCTCGAACTCGCGGATCACCTCGACGGGAAGCGGCGCGGAGCCCGAGAAGCAGCCCTTGATTGAGGTCATGTCGGTGCGGGCGAGGTCCGGGTGATTGAGTATCCCGATATACATGGTGGGGACCAAGGGCGCGAAGGTGGGCCTGAACTTCCTTATGGCCTCCAGAAGCTCCGCGGGTTGGGGCTTGGGCACCAGGATCAGGTTCCAGCCCGCGCACATGGCAAGGTTCATGGCGGTGTTCATGCCGAACACGTGGAAGAAGGGCAGCGCCCCCAGCATGATCTCGCGGCCCTTCTCGAAGGCCGGGAACCAAGCCCGTATCTGCTGGACGTTGCAGCTTAGGTTCCTGTGGGAAAGCATCACGCCCTTGGAAACCCCGGTGGTGCCGCCGGTGTACTGGAACATGGCCAGATCGTCCAGGCCCACCTCCACCTTGGGCGGGGATGGAGCCGTTCGGGCGACGAGGTCCTTAAAGCGGTAGACGTCCGGGGCGGGCTTCACGTCCGCCGAAAGGTTCCTTTTGCGGGCGACGAGCGGAAAAAGCAGGTTTTTCGGGAACGGGAGATAATCCCCCACGCTGGTGTAAACCACCTGGCGGATGCTGGTGAGGGGCCTAAGCCCGATCACCCGGTTGGCGAGGATGTCCAGGGTTATCAGCACCTTGGCGCCGGAGTCGTTGAACTGGTGGGAAAGCTCGCGGTCCGAATAGAGGGGGTTGTTCATCACCACCACGCCGCCCACCGAAAGCACGGCGTAATAGGCCGCGACGCATGGGATGATGTTCGGCAGATGTATGGCCACCCGGTCGCCCTTTTTCACACCGAAACCGGCGAGCGCCGTGGCGAAGCGGGCTATCATGTCGGAAAGGGCGCTGTAGCTCAGCGTGAAGCCCTGGTAGGTCAGGGCCGTGTTTCCGGGAAACTCGGCCGCCGCCCGCGCGAAGGCCTCGGGAAGCGTTATGTCCTCGTAGTCCACGGACGCCGGGACGCCCGGATCGTAAAACTTGAGCCAGGGTTTCTGGGCATAGGGCGATAACGATGTCATGGTCCGTCTCCTTGGCGCGCCTGCGATGCCCCCCACGGGGCGGCATCCGTAGCCTTTCGTGACGAGGCAGAGTAGGGCAATCGGCGCGCCTTGTCAACCTGCGACCCTCGCCCGCGCGGGCCCTTCCCTTTCCCAAAAGAAAAGCAAAAGCGCCTCCGGCGGCCGGGGAGACTACGTCCCCCCGGACCCCCGATATTATAGCGGCGCGTTTGCTTCGCAAACGCGCCGCAAGTTCTTGGAGGGCTTCGCATCTTTCGCCCCGCAG
>JAKAGN010000333.1 GCA_021815525.1 Deltaproteobacteria bacterium | reverse complement strand
AAACCTTTTGCGCGCAAAAGGTTTTCCCCTCCCCCTCCCCCCGCACCCCCCTCCCTTTCCCCTTTCCAAAGCAAAAGCGCCTCCGGCGGCCGGGGAGACTACGTCCCCCCGGACCCCCGATATTATGGCGGCGCGTTTGCTTCGCAAACGCGCCGCAAGCTCTTGGAGGGCTTCGCATCTTTCCGCCCGACGGCTCAGGCTTGGGAAACGGGGGCTTAGCGGCGGGCGGGAAGGGGCTTGATGAGTTGTAAAGCTAAAAATAGTTATTACAGGAAGTTGAGGCAATAGCGTTCATAATTTGAACGTTCAAATTATGAACGCTCTAATAGCTTGAAAGTTAAGTTGAAAAATTGATGAGCCGTGAGATCGGCGCTCGGGATATGGCTTGGCGCATGATGAAATTTTTAGGGAAGGGAAGGAAGGGGGGCTCCCGCCGCACCCTCCCACGGCTCATATGACCATCGAGAACAAGACCCTCGCGGTGGTGATTCCGGCCTACAGGGCGGAAGGAAGCATAGGGGGCGTGATCCGCTCCATGCCCGCCTGCGTGGATCGGATCATCGTGGTGGACGACGCATCCCCCGACGGGCTGGCCCGGGCCGTGGAGGAGGCCGGGGACAAAAGGACCGTCCTCATCAGGCACCAGAAGAACCGGGGCGTCGGGGGCGCGATGGTGACGGGCTTCCGCAAGGCCCTGGAGCTTGGCGCTGATCTCGTGGCCAAGGTGGACGCCGACGGCCAGATGGACCCCGCGCAGCTTCCGGCCTTCGCCCGCGCCGCCCTGCTCCACGGCTGCGACTACGTGAAGGCCAACCGCTTCGGCCACATCGACGCGCTCCCGGCCATGCCCCGCGCGCGGCTGGCGGGAAGCATCGCCTTGACCTTCCTCACCAAGTTCGCCTCGGGCTACTGGAACGTCTTCGACCCCCAGAACGGCTACGTCCTGATCTCGCGCCGAATGCTGAAACGCCTCGACCTTTCGGCCATCGACCCGGGCTACTTCTTCGAAAACTCCATGCTGATAAACCTTAACGTGATGCGGGCGCGCATCGCGGAGATTTACCTGCCCGCCCGCTACGGCGGCGAAATCTCCTCCATGAAGCTTCACAGGATACTGCTTTCCTTTCCCTGGAAGCTTTTCAAGGGCTTCTGCTACCGCGTCTACCATAAGTACGTCTTCCGCAGCACCTCGCCCTTCGCGCTCCTGCTCTTCTTCGGGCTCGCCCTCATGCTCTGGGGCGGAATCTGGGGCGGCCGCGCCTGGCTTTTGAGCTTCCGCACCGGCATTCCCGCCGCCACCGGCACGGTGGTCCTGGGCCTCCTGCCGCTCCTCTTGGGCTTCGCCTCCATCCTCCAGGCCCTGGTGCTGGACGTTGCGGACGCCGGGGAATGCCTCCTCTTCGACGCCGACGACGAGTCCCTGGCTCCACGGGACGCCGGGCAGACCCTCGAAAAAAACCAGTCTGGATAATGATTCCAATGAGTTATGGCTGGAACGCCCGATCCCGGGAGGCTCCGGCCGAAGGCGGATGCCCTATTCCTTTTTCTCCCCGGGCTCCGCGGCTTCAGCGGGCTCCGCGTCGTCCCCGTCCTCATGCGCGTCCGGCCCCGCTTCGTTTTCCGCTTCTTCAGCGCCGCTTGGCGGCATGAAGGCGCTTTCGGGAAGGGCCTCGGGCGCGGCCTCCGGGAGCGAGAGCGCGGCGGGCAGGTCCGCCCTGAGCGACGCGTAGGCCTTGCGGCCCAGGAATACGGCCCCCGCGGCCCCGCCGATGCCTAAGATCACGGAAACCGCCGGGTGCACGCGGCCCACCAGGAGCACCGCCAGGTAATGCAGCCCGGCCGCGGCCAGGGCCGCCTGGATCGCCGCAAGAACGCCGAAGAGGACCTGGGCTCCCGGAAGGCCCGGCCTGAAGAGGAAGGGCGGCCGCACTTTTCCGGCGGAGCGGGCGGGGCGCAGGCACAAAAGAAGGAAGAGCCCGGCGAGCCCGGCCCCCATGGCCCCGGCCCGCATGAGGCGCAGGTTCCGGTAGAGGGCGCATATCTTCGTGAGCTGCGGCAGGTTCTTGGAACAGAGGGTTGCGATGTTGGCCTGGGCCAGGAGCCCCGGCGGGGGGTTGGGATGCCTTGCGAGGATTATCTTGTGGAGCGTGCTGTTGAAGCGAAGCTCGATGGCGGTCCCCACCGCGAAGGCTGCGATCGGAACCAGGAAAAGAAAAACGAGGAGCTTTAGACGCACGGGCATGGCGGCTCTTTCCGTTTTGGAGAAAAATGGGCGTGGCGCCGGATCGAAGCGGTTTCCTTCTTCTATTCACATGAGGCGGATAAAGGCAAGGGCCTGATGACAGGAAGGCCCTCCACGCGCCCGGCTACGGGGATTTCGCATCGGCCCGCCCGTGAAAGCTTTTTCCTTGCGGCTTGTTGAAAATATTTTTGAACTGTTGGTATCGTCAACATCAGTGGTTATATTTTGGGGTCAAAACCCGTTTGCTTTTATTCCATTGAGAGAGCCCATCGGTAAGGGGATGGCGGCGGGTTGGGGTCCTTTCCCCATTACTCCGTCTTTTCGAAAGGGGAAAAACGTGATTTTCGAGCACGAGTCGAATATCGGCGCGCCGGTTTCCGACGCGTTTTCCTGGCATTGCCGAAAGGGCGCCTTCGAGCGCCTCAACCCGCCCTGGGAGCGGGTGAAGGTGGTGGACCAGCCCGAGGGCGCGGTGGAAAACCTGGGGACGGTCCGCTTCAAGATCCGCACGGGCCCGGTCTGGGGCGACTGGGTGGCCCGGCACACTGAGTTCTCGCGGGGCTCCCGCTTCGCGGATGTCCAGGTCGCCGGCCCCTTCGCCTCGTGGCGGCACGAGCACCGATTCGCGGCGGGCCCGGACGGCTCCTGCATCCTGACCGACCACATCGACTACGAGCTTCCGGTCGAGCCCCTGGGCCGCTGGGTGGCCGGCGGCTTCGTGCGCCGCAAGCTCGAACGCATGTTCCGCTACCGGCACCGCGTGACGAAAAGCGACCTCGCCCAGCACCTGCGCCACGGGGCGGCCCCGCTTTCCGTGGCCGTGACGGGCGCCTCCGGCGTACTGGGCTCCGTCATCGTCCCCTTCCTCACCACGGGCGGGCACCGGGTCTTCCGCCTCGTGCGCCGCAAGCCCGCCGCGCCGGACGAAATCTTCTGGGACCCGGCATCCTCCCGCATCGACGCGGCGGCCCTTGAGGGCCTGGACGCCGTGCTGCACCTCGCCGGCGAAAACATCGGAGAGGGCCGATTCACGGAGGAAAAGAAGCGCCGGGCTCTTTCCTCCCGCGTTCTCGGCACGCGCCTTATGGCCGAGACCCTGGCGAAGCTCGTCCGGCCGCCACGGGTCTTCATCTCGGCCTCGGCCGTGGGCTACTACGGCGACCGGGGGGACGACTTCCTGGACGAGGACGCCCCGCCCGGCCGGGGCTTCGCGGCGGATTTGTGCCGCGCCTGGGAGGAGGCCGCGGCGCCCGCCAGGGCCGCCGGCATCCGCACCGCGCACTTAAGGATAGGCGTGGTGCTGACCCCCGCTGGCGGCGCGCTCGCCAAGCTTGCCGTCCCCTCGCGCCTGGGACTGGGCGGACACATGGGAAACGGCCGCCAGTTCATCTCCTGGGTGAGCCCGGACGACGTCGCCGGCGCGGTCCTGCACGTAATGACAAGTCCCCGGATCTCGGGCCCCGTGAACCTGGTGGCCCCGCGAGCCGCCACCAGCCGCGAGCTTGCGGCCGCCGTAGCCCGGGCCTTCCGCAAACCCGCGCCCTTTTCCGTGCCCGCGCCGCTCTTAAGAGCCGCCTTCGGCGAGCTGGCCGACGAGGTCATACTGGCCTCGGCCCGCGTGACGCCCGGAGTGCTCGCCGCCACCGGTTACCGCTACTCCTTCCCCGAGCTGCCCTCCGCCCTCGCGCATGTGCTGGGAAGCGGAGGATGAGGACTGCGGGGGAGGGGGGAAACCTTTTCTGCGAAAAG
>JAKAGN010000332.1 GCA_021815525.1 Deltaproteobacteria bacterium | reverse complement strand
TGAAGAAGAGGGGATGACCTGTCAACATGTCGGAACACCCCTCACCGGCCTTCCACTGCCGACTGCCCAAGGCCCTCCATAAAATCCTTGACAAAAACGGGGGGAAAATTATTTGTTATAAATTTCCCCGGGATTGTGGGAAAGACCTTACCGGCGGGGAAAAACGAGCGTATGCTCGGAAAAGTTCCGCGGATTTTTAAGGCAGGGAGGGCCGCGTGGCCCAGGAACCCAACATTCTCATCATTTCTGGCTCTTATGGCTCCGGGAAGACCGAGTACGCCATAAACCTGGCGACCCGTTGCAGGGTTGAGGGCCGGGACTGCCTTCTGGTGGACCTCGACGTGGTGAACCCCTACTTCCGCACCCGCGACGTCCGCGACCTCTTCGCCAGGCGTGGCATCTCCGTGATCGCGCCGGAGGGCAGCTTATCCCACGCGGACCTTCCCATGCTCTCCCCCAGGGTCTCCGGAGCCTTGACCATCGAGGATAAAACCGTCATCCTGGACGCGGGCGGCGACGCGATGGGCGCCAGGGTCCTGGGCCGCTACTGCCGGGAGATCGAAAAACGCCCTTACTCGATGGTGCTCGTCATCAACACCCGGCGGCCCGGAACCCGCGACGCGGAGGGCGTCATGGCCCAGATGGACGCCATTCAGCACAAGGCCGGGCTCGCGTTCACCGAGATCGTTTCCAACACCCACCTCATGGAGGACACCGACGAGGACGTGGTGCGGGAGGGCGCGGCCGTGGCCCGGCAGGTGGCCGAGAGCCGGGGGCTCATATTCCGGCGCGTGTGCGTCCTCGAGGACTATCTTTCCCGCGTGGCCCCCGGAGCCGTGGACGCCGAGATATTCGTCCTCAAGAAGTACATGAAAAAGCCGTGGGAAATCCTTTCCTCGACCCGGCGCGCCGGCGACGGCCGCTCTTAGGAAAGACCGGAGAAAAGCCAAGGAGGCAAACGGAGAAGGCTATGGCCAAGATGACCGTTGATGAGTACTACTGCAAGGGATGCGGGCTGTGCATCGACGCCTGCCCCATGAAGATACTGGAGTTCGCGCCCCACCTGAACGAGCAGGGCTACCACCCCGTGGTGTGCCGCAGCCCCGAGGAGTGCAACGCCTGCACCCTTTGCTATGTCACATGCCCCGATGGGGCCATCACAATAGAGAAGTGACGGTTCATTAACGAAGGCTGAAACTTTACAGCCCGCTGAAAGAGGCTGGATGTGAAGCCTGGATAAAAACGATGAGATGCAAGGCGCGCGAGCCGAGCGCGAGTGGAGCGTACTGTTGTACGTGACCGAGCCGCGAGGCGAAGCGCAACGCCGCAGATCGCGTTTTTAGACAGGCTTCCAAGGAGAGATGGAATGGCTGAAAAAGTCCTGATGAAGGGAAACGAAGCCGTGGCGGAGGCGGCCATTCGGGCCGGCTGCCGTCATTATTTCGCGTATCCCATAACGCCCCAAAGCGAGCTAATCGAGTACATGGCCAAAAGGATGCCCCAGGTGGGCGGCTGCTTCCTGCAGGCCGAAAGCGAGGTGGCGGCCATCAACATGGTCTTCGGCGCGGCGGCCTGCGGGGTAAGGGTCATGACCAGCTCCTCCTCGCCGGGGATAAGCTTGAAGCAGGAGGGCATAAGCTACATCGCGGCCTCCCGCCTTCCGGCCGTCATAGTTAACGTGCAGCGCGGCGGCCCGGGGCTTGGAAACATCGCCCCCATGCAGTGCGACTACTTCCAGTCCACAAGGGGCGGCGGCCACGGCGACTACTACACGCCGGTCCTGGCGCCCTCCTCGGTCCAGGAGTTCGCCGACATGGCGGCCGAGGCCTTCCGCATCGCCGAGCGCTACCGCACGCCGGTCCTCATTTTCGCCGACGGAATGCTGGGGCAGATGATGGAGCCGGTGGTCTTCGAGGACGACTACGGCCCCACTGCGGACAGCTCCGAGTGGGCTCTCGGGAACCGCAGCCAGACCAAGCGCCAAAACCACATCGTGAACTCCCTTTTCATCGATCCCTACGAGCTTAAGGAAAAAACCGAAAAGCTCTTTGAGGTCTACGACGAGATCAGGAAAAACGAGGTCCGCTACGAGATGTACAACGTGGACGCCGGGCCCAAGTACCTGGCGGTGGCCACGGGAACCGCGGCCCGCGTCGTCAAGACCGCCATAGACGAGCTTAAGGACCAGGGAATCGAGATCGGGCTCGTGCGGCCCATAAGCTTGTGGCCCTTCCCCTACGAGGCCGTGGCCGCCGCGGCCCGGGGCGTCAAGAGGGTCTTCACCATCGAGCTCAACATGGGCCAGATGGTGGAGGACGTGCGCCTGGCCGTGGCCGGAAGCTCGCCTGTGGAGCACATCGGAAAGGCCGGAGGGGTTGTGTTCACCCCGGTCGAGACCATCAATCTGTTGCGGGAGCGCTGCCAATGAGACTCATCGCCAAACGCCCCGAGGGGCTCACCAAGACGCGCCTCACATACTGCCCGGGCTGCCTGCACGGCGTGGCCCACCGCATCATCGCCGAGGCCATGGACGAGCTTGGCATCACCGACCGCACCATAGGCATCGCGCCCGTGGGATGCGCCGTGTTCGCATACAACTTCTTCTCCTGCGACATGATCCAGTCGCCCCACGGCCGCGCGCCGGCCATGGCCACCGGCATCAAGCGCGCCCGGCCCGACTGCGTGGTCTTCACCTACCAGGGCGACGGGGACCTCGCGGCCATCGGAACCGCCGAGATCGTCCACGCCGCCAACCGGAACGAGAAGATAGCGGTCTTTTTCGTCAATAACGCCATCTACGGCATGACCGGCGGCCAGATGGCCCCCACCACGCTGCCGGGAATGAAGGCCACAACCGCCCCCTACGGCCGCGACGTGGAGGACACCGGCTACCCCATCCGGGTCTGCGAGCTTCTCTCTACGCTCAAGATGACCTACTACGTCGAGCGGGTGAGCCTCTTGTCCCCCAAGGAGATCATAAAGGCCAAGAAGGCCGTCAAGAAGGCCTTGAAGTACAACGCCGAGGGGCGCGGCTTCACCCTCGTGGAGATGATCTCCACCTGCCCCACCAACTGGGGCATGGACCCCCTGAAATCCCGCGAATGGGCCCGCGAGAACATGCTCCCGGTCTTCCCGGTCGGGGTCTTCAGGGACAGGGGAACGGAAAAGGAACCAGCGATTTCGGAGAAGAAGGCATCATGAAAATCCGCATACTCTGCGCGGGCTTCGGCGGCCAGGGCGCGCTTCTCATAGGAAAACTCGTGGCAGAGGCCGGAATGCGCGAGGGACGCCACGTCACGTGGCTGCCCTCCTACGGGCCCGAGATGCGCGGCGGCACCGCCAACGTCATGACCATAATTTCCGACAAGCCCATCGGAAGCCCCATATTCACGCGCATCGACGCCCTGGTGGCCTTGAACCAGCCGTCCCTGGAGAAATTCCTGCCCAATTGCATTCCGGGCGCCAGCGTTCTCTCCAACGCCTCCCTGTGCACCGAGATTCCCACCCCGGAGGGCGTGACCCTGGTGAACGCGCCCTTCACCCGCATAGCCGAGGAAGTGGGCGACGCCAAGGTCTCCAACATGGTGGCCCTGGGCGCCCTGATCGAGATGACCGGCTGCGTGGCCCGCAAAACCGTGGAGGACGACCTTCACGAAATGCTCGAAAAGAAAAACCCCTGGCTCCTGGAACAAAACCTCGCCGCCATCTCCCGAGGCGTGGACTACATCACCGCAATCCTAGCGGGGGCGAGGCTTAAGGCGTAGGCGGCTGTCCAAAAACGCGAACTGCTGCGTTGCGCTTCGCCTCGCGGCTCGGTCACGTACGAAAAGTACGCTCTCTTCGCCGCTCGCCCGCGCGCCTTGCATTTCATCGTTTTTGATCAGCCTTGGGGTACCTGCTTGAAAAGACCTGCGGTAAAGCGTTCATAATTTGAACGTTCAAAAATTGAACGTTCAAATTATGAACGCTGCCATCTCAACCATCTGTAATTTC
>JAKAGN010000331.1 GCA_021815525.1 Deltaproteobacteria bacterium | reverse complement strand
TGGGGGCCGCGGGACCGGCCGCCGCCGGCAGGGGCTTGACGGCCGCGGGCGCTTTTCCGGGTGCCGCGCTTTCCTTGGCCGCGCGGGCGGCGCGGCCGATGCGGGCTTCCTCGGCCTCGCGGCGGGCGATCTTGGCCTCGAGGGCCATGAGGGCCTTTTCCACGGAGGTGTCCATGACGGCGGTGTCGCCCTGGCTCACGATTATGCGCTTGAGCTCGGGGAAGCGGCTCGCGGTCTTGGCCCGGAGGTAGACCGGCTGGACGTAGAGCATTCGCTTGGCGATGGGCAGGATTATCATGCGGCCGCGCTTGACCTCGGCGCCGGCCTGGTTCCAGAGGGTGAACTCCCGGGCGATGTCGGTGTCCTGGTCGATCACCGTGTTGACCTGGCTGGGGCCGAACACCTGCTCGCCGGCCGGGAAGTCGTAGATCATGATCTCGCCCAGGTCCTCGCCGTCGCAGCGGCCCACGGCCAGGGCCGCCAGGTTGTCGCGGCGCACGGGGCTCATGGGCATAACCATTAGGAACTCCTGGAGCCCGGGCTTGATGAGGTCCACCGTGATGTAGTAGGGCTCCATCTGGACCGCGGTCCTGCCCTCGTAGGACTTGGCGGGCTCCCACAGGTCCTTCTGCTGGAAGAAGATCATGGGGTCCTTCTGGTGGTACTTGGCGAACTTGGCCATCTGTATGGCGAAGAGGTCCTTGGGGTAGCGCAGGTGCTTTCTTATGTCCGCGGGCATCTCCTTCTCGTCCCTGAAAAGATCGGGGTAGATGCGGGAGTAGGCGGTGGCGATGGGGTCGTGCTTGTTGGAGAGATAGAAGCGCACGGTGCCGTCGAATGCGTCCACCACGGCGTCCACGGAGTTTCTGATGTAGTTGAAGCCCCTCTTGGCGTCGGGGGAGGAGTTGGGGTAGTTCCCGCTCGTGGTGAAGCACTCCACGATCCAGTAGAGGCGGTCCTTGGTCACCACCAGGTAGGGGTCCTCGTCGGTTTCCAGGAAGGGGGCCAGCTTCTTCACGGCTTCCACGATGTTCCTGCGGAAAAGGATGCGGGTGTCGGAGTTGGTCTGGAAGGTGGTGAATATCTTGCTTTCCTTGAAGTACACGGCGAAGAGGAGCTTGCGCCACAGGCTCCCGATGGGGACGCCGCCCTTTCCGGTGTAGTCGGAGACGCCCGATATGGAGTCCTTTTCGCGGGTTTCGTTGGGGACCAGCACGTAGGGGTAGGCCTGGGTGCCGTAGTAGATGTCCGATTCCCGGGGCGCGAGCCCGAAGGGCGAGGTGGGCGGGATGTCCTTCAAGGCCCAGGAGATGCCCTGGTCGCCGCTCTGGACCGCCGGGGTCATGACCGCGCCCTGGCCGTGGGTGTAGCTCAAGTGCTCGTTGGCCCAGTTCTGGACCATTCCCGGCATGAGGGAGAGGTTAACCTCGCGGGCCGCTAGGTATACCTGCTGGTAGTTGCCGCCCAGGCTGTAGCGGTCAACGTCCACGCCGTTGAAGTTGAAGTAGGGCCGCAGCCCCTGGAGCTGGGAGTAGACCTCCTTCAAAAACTCCTGGTCCCACACCGGTATGTTCTGGAGATTTAACTTGAAGCTCTCGTCGGCCGTGAGCCGGTAGTCCTTCACCAGCGGGTAGGGGCGGTTCACGGCGAAGTCCAGGCCGTAGCCCTCCAGCGTGGCCTGGATGCTGTTTTTTATGTAGGGCTTCTCCCGCACTATCTCGTTGGGCTTCACCACGTACTTGTCCACGATATCCGCGAGATAGGGGGTGTGCCACAGAAGGAGGCAGATGGAAAAAAGGCCCGTGGCGATGGAGAACACCACGTATCCCCGGCGGGTGTGGATGAAGAGGACGAGGCTCGCGGCCATGGCCAGGAGCAGGAAGCCGGCCACGATGATGATGGGAAAGATGACGTTCATCTCCGTGTAGCCCGGGCCGAAGAACAGGGGCTCGTGGGCCTTGGAGTAGAGCAGGCCGTGGGCCTCGAGGACGAAGCCCCAGGCCTGTATGACGAAAAGCAGCAGCACCAGGAGCGACAGGTGCGCCCGCGCGCCCCGTGGAAGCCGCCCGCCCTCCTGGTCCATGACCCGCTTTTCGAGAAGATAGAGGATCACGAGCGCCGCGAAGACGATGGCCACGGCCAAAAGAAGCCGCGTCTGGATCAGCGTGTAGATGGGATAATCGAAGAGGAAGTAGCTTACGTCGTAGCCGAAGAACACGCTCTTGAGGGACGAGTTGGGCCCGAAGATGTAAAGAAGCGTCTCCTCCCAGCGATGAAAGAGGGGAAGCGCGATTATGACGGCCAGAACCAGCGAAAGGGGCGCGAAGACCCTCATGGAGCCCTGCAGGAACATCCGCGAGAGGTTCCGCTCCACCCGCCGGCTTTTCGGGTCCTTCTCCCGCGCGCCTTTTCCCCGCCCAAGGAAACGCGCCGCAACCCAGAAGTTCAAAAGGAAAATGAAGAAAAGGACAGTGGTGGCCGCCGAGAAAACCACGTACCTGTAAAGCTCCCGCAGCCAGAAGTAGCCGCCGAAGCCTAAGGAATCGAACCACCAGTAATCCACCCAGAAATCGAGGAAAACGAACGTGGCGAGAAGATAGAGCACCCCCAGGGTCAGAAGCACCAGGAGGGCCCAGAGGGCCCGGCGTTTCCATGGCGACATGGGCAAGTCTCCGTTTGAGCGGCGAAAAAATTCCGGCGCTTGAATTTCTTGGGATTTCGGGCAAATAACCCGGCCGCAGCTTTCCTGCGACGGAAGGCTCATGGTTTTTCATAGCCAACATGGAAAAAAACATCAATCGAATAGTGACGCCTTGGGCCGGGCTTTTTCCCTCTTCTCCGCTGGGAATTTTCAAACCGGGATTTTCCCCTTGACAATCCCCGCCCCCGTCTTATCTTCTTGGTTATCACAACATGTTGATATTATAACTTAATCATAGAAACTGGAGGGCTTTGCCATCCCTTTTGGAAACCCTTTGCCCAAACCCGCAAGAAAGGAGGAAAGACCATGACCATGCGCAACTTTCTGGATTGGCACACGGGCTCCTGGAGAAGCCCCTTCGACGAGCTGGCGCGCCTGAAGGCCCAGATGGACCGCCTGTACGGGGGCGCTGAGCCGGCCCCGGCGGGCTCAGGCGTTTTCCCCCTGGTGAACGTCACCGAGGATGCCGACGCCTACCGCATCCGCGCGGAGATTCCGGGCATTTCGGCCGGGGACCTCGACATCTCCGTGACGGGCCGGACCGTGACCCTCTCGGGCGAGCGGAAGATAGCCCCCGTGGAGGGCGCGTCCTACCACAGGCGCGAGCGCCGGGCCGGAGTGTTCAGCCGCTCCCTGACCATGCCGGCGCCGGTGGCCTCGGAGAAGGTGGAGGCCCTTCTGGAAAACGGCGTCCTGACCGTGGCGCTCCCGAAGGCCGAGGAGGCCAAGCCCCGGCAGGTGAGCGTGAAGACGGTCTGACGCGTCGTGTTTCCCGGAATACCATCGAACCTTCCGAAAAAAAAGACGGAGGCCTACCATGAGCCATCACGATGAAGGAGCGAAGCAGGTGGAAGTCAGGGAGAAGCAGCGGGCCGCCGCACCGGCCGAGGAAACCCGGCCCGGCGCGGTCTTCACCCCGGACGTGGACATCTACGAGACCCAGGCCGAGATCGTCCTCGTTGCGGACATGCCGGGCGTCGCGGCCGAGGACCTCGTCATCGATCTTTCCGAGAACGTCCTGACAGTGACCGGCGACGCCAGGCCCCAGGAGGGCAAGTCCGAGCGGGCCGTGCTCCTGGAGTACGCGGTGGGCCGCTACGCCAGGAAGTTCACCGTGGGACGCGACGTGGACCGGGACAAGATCGCCGCCACCCTGGAAAACGGGGTGCTGACGCTGGTCCTTCCCAAGGCGGAGAGGGCCAAGCCCCGAAAAATAACCGTCAAGCAGGCGGGGCAGGCGGCCTGAAAACGCGATCCGCGGTGTCAGACTTCGCTGCGCGGTTCGGTCACGTACG
>JAKAGN010000005.1 GCA_021815525.1 Deltaproteobacteria bacterium | reverse complement strand
CCAGGCGGCGAGCCCGGCCAGCAGGAGAAACCAGCACAGGGCGCGGTACGCGGCCAGCCAGGGGTCGCCCGCGAGGAACGTGTAAAGGGCGAAGGAGCCCGCCGCGAGGCCCGAGGCCGCAAGTATCTTCCGGCTAGGGGCCGGGCCCTCCCCCGCCGGCCGGCGGGCCAAAAGCCCCAGGAAGGGCAGGACGGCGAGGCACGCGGCAAGGGCCAGTATCTCGCCGGGCGCGAGATGCTCCACGTAGTCGAAGGCGTTATACTGGAACCAGTCCGCAAGCCCGCCGCCCGCAAGCCCGCCCAGGGCGCGGTCCACGCTCATGTAGCTGGGGAAGGCGAAGGATCGGTAGACGGAGTCCATCTCGGCCGGGCTCATGGGCCGCACGCCGGTACTCACGAAAAGACGGGGAAGCTCGGCTCCCGCGGTGGAAACAAGGGACGCGAAAAATCCGGCCGCAAGAAGCGCAGCGCGGCGGGAAGCGGTGAGGAGGCCCCTCCACTGGACCGCCGCGGCCCATAGGAGGGCCAGCCCGGCCACCGGGAGCGCCACGGGATAAACGAGGCCCATGAAAAGGAAAACTGCGAAGACGGCCGTGATCTTCCGGCTTTGAAGGGCCGGGAGAAAGAGCGCAAGCCCCACGCTCCCGAAGCTCCGCGCCAGGCCGTTGGTCAGGGTCTGCGCCGCCACGCCGAAGGCCGTGATGAAAAGCGCGCCCCAGCCCGCCAGTACCGGCCCCCAAGCCTTCGTGAAGTAGCGCCGGAGTATGAAAAAAAACGCCCCCATGCAAAGAAGGCCGAAGAAGCGGGAGGCCGCCAGAATGGGCCAGGCCGCGCCCAGGGCCTCGAAGGCCCGCGCCACCGGCGCGTAGAGAAGCTCCACCGCGAAGGGCAGGGCCTTTGCCGTGAAAAACTCCGCGCCGGGCGGATGGGGGGCCCGGCCCGCCGCGAGATACCGGTGAAGGGAAAAGTAGTGGGTAAGGTCGTCGGGAAAGCTCAGCGGGCGGCTCAGCATCTGGAAAAGCACCCAGCCGGAAAGGAGCGCGAAGCCGGCGAGGGGCGCGTTGGCGGGGTTTCCCAGGGCCTTGCCAAGGGCGGATTTTCCGGTCTCTTTCGTTTCCGCCATGCTCATTTTTCCGCCGAAAAACGGATGAAGTCGAGATCCATCGAAACGGCGCGGCTGACCGGGACAAGCCGCACCCGGTAGCCGCCGGGCGTAAGGGAGATGGCCTTGTTGTCGATCCAGGCCACGATCTTCTTCCTGGAGAAGGCCGCGGCGCCGAGAGGGGCCCTGGCCGCGTCCCGGCCGTCCACCCGGAACAGGACGCCGGAGCCTCCCACCCTTATCTCGTAAGTGTGCCACCGCGCAAGGTCCACGGCAAGGGGCCTGCGGAAGGAAAGCCGCGAGCCTGTGACCGTCACGGCCGCAAAGCCCGCAAGCTGCGGGTCGCCCGCCTTGGAGCAAAGAAGGAACCAGGCGGCGTCGATCCGCCCGCCCTCGTTGGACCAGAGCCCGAAGCCCAGGGTGCCGCCGGAAAAGCCTTCCGCCGTGCCAGGGACCCTCAGGCGCAGCGAAAGCGAGCCAGCGCCGTGGAGGGCCGCGCGCTCCTCCAGGGAGCAGTCCGACTCGGCCCCCCCGCCCGCCGGGCGAAGGCCGATCCCGGCTATGCCGTTCCGCCCGGGTCCCGGAATGACGTGGAATCCGCCTCCCGCTGTTTCGCCCCAGTTCCAGCGGGGCGCGGCCGTGGAGAAATCGTCGGAAAAGCCCCCCGCGCCGACCGGGGCCACGGCCTTCCCGCCCGGTGGAACGGTCCTGGCGAAGAAAAACCACGCGGCAAGGAGCGCAAGAAGGCATCCGGCCCACAGCGGCAATTTTCGGCGTCCCGATTTCACGGCCCGGCCGCCCTTTCCCGCCTCCTTCCAATGCCGCGCGCCAGCAAGGGCAGGATCAGGAGGAACGGAACGATCCATTTTGCGCGGTAGGTCCATCGCTCGAATTTTCCGTACCCGGCCCCGCCGAAGCCGGCGGCCTCGCCCGGCGGCAGGACGCGGTTTCCCTCGGGCCCGTAAGCGGCGGCCATCGTGGAAAGGAGAAGCCGCGCCAGGGGCGCGCCGCGGCCCGCTGCTTCCGGTTCCCGGAACGCGTGGGGCCAGGCCGCGCGCAGGGCTTTTTCCACCAACTCCGGCCGGCCTTCGAGATCCGCCAGGGGGAGGGGGAAAGCGACCCCCAGGGTGGGATCGAGAACCCGGCGCGCGCCTGGGGTGACTTCGGCCTCCACGACGACGTGGTGGGTGAGAAGCGCGATGGAGGCCGGAATTCCGGCCTCGCCGAGGAGCCCCGCCAGGGCCGAGGCCATCTGGTCGCAGCGCCCCACGCCGCGTTGGAGGGCCTTTTTCGGATCGTAAAAGCGGTAGTAGAGGAAGTTTTCGCCGAAGAACCCGAAAAAATGGAGGAGAAAATTTTCCCTTGCCGGAACCCTTATGCCCGCGGAATCCACGTCCGCGGCGCACCATGCGTAGCGGAAGAGGCGGTGGGCAATGCCGTTGGCCCTAAGCGCGTAGCCCTCCGCGCTTTCGCCGGGTTTCCGGGCGAGGCTTTCCCGGGCGCGCGAAAAGTCCTCGAAAGCGCGGTCGGCCGGGTCCAGGCGGGCCAGCAGATCGAGCCCTTTGTCAGGGCTTTGCATGGGAAAGGCCAGGCCCGCAAGGTTGAGAACAAGAAGGAGCGCCCCGGCCGCGGCGGAGGTAGCAGCCGCATGTTTTGCGGCCTTTTCCAAAAGGCGCGGGCCGAAGGCCGCGGCGGTCAGGAAGATAAGGCCCGAGGCCAGGGTCCAGCCCAGGGACGCGCGCGCGGGAAACGAGACGGCGCAGAGCTTCCCGGGCGCGCGGGGGTCGGAGCCGTCCGGGGTGGAAAAGAAGAAGAAGTCGCTTGAAAGATAGCGCCCGCCGCCCTTTTCCCGGATTTCGGAGAGCCGCGCGGGGATAAGGGCGCTCCTGCGGCCCTGCTGGGAAAGGATCAAGGCCGGGCCGCTTTCCGGGGGCGGGGGGGCGTCGCGGGCCGCGTCCCCGATGGGAAGCACGGGCTGAGTTTCAAGGAATGGGGGCGAAAAGCGGGGCGGGTCCGCCATGAAGGCGCGGCCGCCCGCGGGAAAGACGCCGCCGGGATCCATTGTCCGCGTTACGCGCACCATGCCCATCCGGCTTGAAAGGGCCAGCAGAAAGAGCCCGCCGAAGAAGATGGCGAGGGCCATGGACGCGGCCCGGGTGGCGGGGCCCCGGCCTTTCATGGGAAGGGGGCGCTCCCGCCCGGCTCGAAGGCGGCGATCCAGGCGTCAACCCGAAAATCGCCGTAGACCCGGCGCCAGCCGGCCATGATCCGTTCAAGGGGGAGGTCGGCGAAGGACCCGTGGTAGGCCAGGTACTCCACGTAGGGGCGGCCGGAGAGGTCGCGGGCCGGGAAAACCGCGTCGGATGCGCCGTCGAAGACGAGGGGCTCTATGTCGTGGCGGCGGCACAGGTCCGCGTGGAAGGCGGGCGTGGCCTTGCGCCAGGCCCCGTTCACGAAAAGCTCGGCGAAGCCGTGCCAGGCGAAGACGTCCGTGCCCATGACCTCCTTCATATCGGCCGGGGCCCCGTGGTTCCGCATGTCGGCGAAGCCCAGCCGGGCTGGTATCCCGGCGGCCCGGGCCACGGCCGCCAAGGCCACCGCCTTTATGACGCAGTAGCCCCGCCGGGTTTCGAGGGTCCGCGAGGCGAGGTAGTGACCGGGCTCGTAAAAGGGCGTGAAGGGGTCGTAGGTAACGACGTCGCGCACCGCCAAAAAGAGCCTAGCCGCGGCTTTCGCGGGATCGCTTTCATTTCCGGCATGTTCCAGCGCAAAAGCCCGGACCGTGGGGTGGCCGCAGTCTATGACCGGCGTGGGTTCAAGGAAGGGGTCCATGGGACGGCTCCGATTTTACTGGAATATCGATTCCCTTGCAGGCCCGCGGCAGAAAAAATCAGCAGATTGAGCGGCCCGTTGAAAAGGCGCCATAAAGCCTGGATAAAAACGATGAAGTGCAAGGAGTGCGAGAAGCCAATGAGGGAGCGTACTTATTATGTACGTGACCGAAATTGGCTTTGATGCGCGACACAGCAATTCGCGTTTTTAGACAGGCTGCCAAGTCTCACGCGTCGGAGTAAAGGTCCTCCACCACCAGCTGGACGTCCCTGCTGTCCCGGAAGGTGTTCCACTGGACCTTGAAGCAGGCCCGGGCGATGGTGCTTCCGGCGTTCACCGTGCGGCCGGCGTTGAACCAGATGGCGTTCCTGGCCCCGGCCGGGGAGTTCCAGGTCATGCGCACGTGTTTTTCGGCCACGAGATGGGAGCTGCGGGCGGCCAGGTTCTCCGCCATGAAAACGGGCTCGGGGTTTCCGTTTCCGAAGGGGGCCAGCGACGCCACCTGGTCGGCCACCAGGGGGCCGGCGTCCTCTATGCGCAGTGAGGCGTCGATGGGTATGGTTTCCGTGAAGGCTCCGGCGGCGGCGTTCTTGGCCACGGCCGACAGGAAGGCCCGCTCGAACTCGGGGAGAAGCTCCCTCTTTAGGGAGAGCCCGGCCGCCATGACGTGGCCGCCGAAGGTGGTGAGGAGGGAGGCGCAATCCGCGAGGCAGCGGCAAAGGTCCACGCCCTCGATGCTGCGGGCCGAGCCCGCGCCCCCGCCGTTTTCGAGGTTCAAGAGTATGACCGGGCGGTAGAACTGCCGGGCCAGCCTTGCCGCCACGATGCCCACCACCCCGGGGTGCCACTTGGGCGCGCCCAGCACCAGGGCCGGCGGCGCGCTTTCGGCCATTTTTTTCTCGGCCGCGGCAAGGGCCTCGGCGGTGATCTCCCTTTCCATGTCCTGGCGCTCGCGGTTCAAGCGATCCAGGGCCTGGGCCAGGTTGGCGGCCTCCACGGTGTCCCGGGCGCGGACAAGGGCGAGGGCCAGCTTGGCGTGGGCCATGCGGCCGGCCGCGTTGATGCGGGGCGCCAGGGCGAAGGCTATGCCGCGCTCCGAAAGCTCGTGGGGCGCGATTCCGGCGGCCTGGAGAAGGGCCAGGAGCCCGGGCCGGCGGCCTTCCCGGAGTATTTTCAGGCCAGCCGCCGTGAGCACGCGGTTTTCCCGGACGAGCGGCACCATGTCGGAAACGGTTCCAAGCGCCACGAGATCGCAAAGGTCCTTTAGGTCGGGCTCGGTCCCGCCAGCGAAGAAGCCGCGTCGGCGGGCCTCGGCGCGCAGGGCCACGCACAGGAAGAAGGCGACTCCGACACCGGCCAGGTGACCCAGGCCGGAGGGGCAGTCGTCCCGCTTGGGGTTCACCACGGCCGCGGCCTCCGGCAGGGGGCCTTCCGGCAGGTGATGATCCGTGACCACCACGTCGATCCCGGCCTTCCGGGCCGCGGCCACGGCGCTCGCGCCCCCTATCCCGGTGTCCACGGTGATGACGAGCCCGGCCCCGGAAAAGAGCGGAACGTGGCGCTCCTTGAAGCCGTAGCCTTCGAGGGTCCGGTGGGGGATGTACCACTCGGCCCGCGCGCCCAGGCTCTCCAGGAAGTCCAGCATGAGCGCCGTGGCCGTGACTCCGTCGGCGTCGTAGTCCCCGAACACGATGATCCGTTCGCGCCGCGCCACGGCGGCGAGGATGCGGTGAACGGCCCGGTCCATGTCCTTCATGGAAAAAGGGTCGGCCAGGTGCGAAAGGCGGGGCCTGACGAAGCGTTCGGCCGCCCGGGGATCGGAGACGCCTCGATTCACGAGGGCCGCGGCCACCGCCGGGTGGCATTGCAGGCTCCCGGCCACGCTCATCACGGCCTCGGGATCAGGGGAGAGGATGTTCCAGCGCTTTTTCATGAGGGCCTTTTTAGCACGTTCCCGGCCGGCCGAAAACACAAAAGCGGCGGGGGAGGGGGAGAACCTTTTCTATGAAAAGGTTCTCCCCCTCCCCCGCACACCCACCCCCTCTCCAAAAGCGCCTCCGGCGGCCGGGGAGACTACGTCCCCCCGGACCCCCGATAATGGCTCCGCATGTGCTGCGCACACGTGGAGCGTTTCCGATAATTTTTTTGGGTAGATCGGGGCCGGTGGGAGAACGGCAACGCTTCAGGCCGCCGGAAAGCGATGAGCCGCAAGGCGCGCGAGGCGCGCGCGAAGGGAGCGTACAGATAGTACGTGACCAAGCGCAAGGCGAAGCGCAACACGGCGGATCGCGCTTTCCGGCGGCCTGACCCTCCCCCCGGCAATTCTTAGAGTATAAACACCGCGGCGGCGATGACGGTGGTCCAGACGCGGCCCTCTGCGCCCAGCGCGGCCTGGCTGATGTGCTGGGACTCGACTATCTTTCCGCTCATCTTGAAGACCTCGGAGCGCTCGTCGTAGTCCTTGTCCGGGTCGAACTCGATGCCCAAGGTGGTGGCCAGCATGCTGGCGGCCAGGTCCTCGGCGTACTCGCCGGCCTCCACCTCGGTCTGGCCGAAGCCGTGGTGCTCGGAGAGGTAGCCGTAGCGGTCGGCCTCTGAGGGGATGGCGAGCCCAATGGAGGCCACCACCCGGCGGCCCGGCTCCTGGCTCTGCTCCTTGGCCATGACGCAGAAGGTGACCTCGCCGGGCTGAAGCCGGCCGACGCCCTTATCGAGGTCTATGATCTTGCAATCGGGCGGAAAGATTGAGGAAACCGTGACGATGTTCAAGTGGGCGATGCGGGCGTCCCGCAGGGCCAGCTCGAAGGATGCCAGCTTTTCCTTGTGGAATCCGAGCCCCTTGGTGAAAAACATGTAGCGGGGAACAAGCATGTTCGCCTCCTTCTCCCGCGGGCGCGGGACGGATGTCCGAACGGGGTGAAAAAAGGGGGGACGGGCATCTTCCCCGGCATGAAAACAAGAGCGGGTTTTAAAGGCAGAACCGGGCGATGTCAATGAAAAATTAGGGAGGCTTTTCTTGACAAGCCCGCGCCCTTGTGCATTATAGGATGGTTTCGGCGCGGGCCGCAACGATGTGGAGCGGCCGGCCGCCGGAAGGGTAAGTGATCTTGGAAAAAATTGAATCTGCAGGCTGCCGGGAAAACGCGACACTCCATGTCGCATTTTCTGTAGTCTTTTAAAGGAGAAAGCCATGAAAAGGACCTTTCAGCCCCACAATCAGCGTCACGCCCGCACCCACGGATTTCGCGCCCGCATGGCCACGGCCCAGGGCCGCCGGGTCCTGGCCCGCCGCCGGGCCAAGGGGAGGAAGCGCCTGACCGTTTGACCGGTTCCATGGGCGTCTTTCCCTATAAAAAATGCCACCGGCTGACGCGCCGCCAGGATTTCGTCCGCCTGTCCCATCGGGGGCCGCGTGCGGAGAACTCCTGGTTCATAGCCGCGTTCCGGCCCGCCCTGGGGCCGGAGACGCGGCTTGGGGTCACCGTCACCCGGAAGGTGGGATGCGCCGTTGTACGGAACAGGATCAAGCGACTGGTCAGGGAGTACTTCCGCCTCCACCGGCATTTGTTGAGCCCTCCCCATGACGTCAACGTCATCGCCAAGGCCGTTGCGAAAAACGCCGATAACGCCACGCTTTTCGCGGCCCTGGAAGATATTTTCGGCCGCGTGGGCAAGGCTGCGTCCCGTTGAGCGCCTCCTCGTCCTTTCCATCCGGATTTATCAGGTCCTCATCTCGCCGCTTTTGGGGCCTACGTGCCGCTTTTCGCCGTCGTGCTCCGAGTACGCCATCGTGGCCATCAGGCGCCACGGCGTCCTGCGCGGCCTTTATCTTGCGATCCGGCGTGTCTTGAAGTGCCACCCTTTTCATCCCGGTGGCGTGGACCCGGTCCCATGAGCCGGAATTACGCCGCCCCGGGTAAGAGCCCGACCGGTGTGCCCGCGCGTAGCCCGCTTTCAGGCGGTACGGCGCTCGCGTTTAAAAGGAGTTAGGGAATGGAACAAGTCCGTTTTATTACGGCCATCGTCATCTGCTTTTTTCTCTACCTGGCCTGGGCCTATTTTTTCTCGCCCCCGCCCGTGCCGCCCCCGGCGTCCAAAACCGCCAAGATGGCGCAGAATGCGGCGGGCGGTGCCAAGGCCGAGCCCGGAGGCGCGACCGCTGCATCCGGAGCGCCGGCGGCCGGAACCGGCACCACGGCTCTCGCGTCCGCCGCGGCTGCCACGCCGGCAACGGCGGCCCCCCTTGCCGCCCTGCCCGCGCCCGGCCGTCTCATAACGGTGGAAACGCCGCTTTACACGGCCCGTTTTTCGAGCCGTGGCGGCACCGTCACGGACTTTACCCTGAAAAAGTACCGGGAATCAACCCACCCGCATTCCCCGGCCAAGGAGATGATCCATCTTCCGGAAGGGGACATGACCCTCGGCACATCCTTCACGGACGGCAGCGTCCCTGAGCTTTCCACCGCCATGTTCACCACCGACGCCCGCGACCGGGTGGACGTGGCTGGAAAGCCGGCGGACGTCGTATTCTCCTGGACCTCCGCCAAGGGGCTTTCCGTGGAGAAACGTTACACCTTCGACCCCGCCACCTATGCCTTCAACCTCGCCGTAACCGTGAGGAACCGATCGGCCCTTCCGCTCACCGACTGCCTGGCCCTTGAGATCCGCTCGCTCCAGGCCGCGAATCCCTCCCGTTACGGGTTCGAGGGCCCCGAGGCGCTTGTGAAGGAGAAGCTGACGGAGGGAAAGGCGGCCAAGCTCAAGAAGAACGGGGCGCTGACCGAGACCGGCGTCATTCATTGGGCCGGCGTGACCGACCGTTACTTCCTGTGCGCCGTGGCCCCCCAGTCCCCCCAGGAGGCATCGGCGGTCTTCAGCGCCCAGGCCATGGACAAGGAGGACCTGGTATCGGTCCGCTACGTCAACCCCAGGGCCACGATTCCGCCGGGCGCGGAGCGGACTTACGGCCTCCGGGTGTTCATGGGCCCCAAGAGCATGGACGCTTTGAAGGCCGCTGGCGGACGTTTTCAGAGGGCTCTTTCCTTCGGCATGTGGGCCGTCATCGCCAAACCCCTCCTTCTGGCCATGGACGCCATGTATCGGGTGATCCCCAACTACGGCTTGGCCATCATGCTCTTGACCTTCATCATCAAGCTTATCTTCTGGCCCCTTTCGGCCAAGAGCTACAAGTCCATGAGCGCCATGAAGAAGCTCCAGCCGCTCATGCAGGAGATTCGGGAACGGTACAAGGACGACAAGAAGCGCATGAACGAGGAGGTCTTCGCCCTTTACCGCACCTACAAGGTGAATCCCATGAGCGGGTGTCTGCCCATCCTGCTCCAGATTCCGGTTTTTTTCGCCCTGTGGCGTATGCTCTACGGCGCCATAGAGCTTAGGCACGCGGCCTTCTGGGGATGGATCAACGACCTTTCCGAGCCCGACCGCTTGATGCCCTCGCTCCACGTGCCCTTTGTGGAGCCATCTGGAATCCCCATCCTCACCCTGGTCATGGGGGTCACCATGTTCATCCAGCAGAAGATGTCGCCCCCGCCCGGCGACCCCACCCAGGCCCGGATGATGATGGCCCTTCCCATCGTCTTCACCTTCATCTTCATCAACCTGCCCTCGGGCCTGGTTCTTTACTGGCTGGTAAACAACATCCTGTCCATCGCCCAACAGTCCTACATCCAGAAGAAATACAAGTAAGGGAGGGCGCAATGGCATACCGGGAGTTCGAAGGAAAAAGCGAGGCCGAGGCCGTGGAAAAGGCCTGCATCGAGCTGGGCGTCCCCCAGAAGTCCCTTCGTTACGACGTTCTGTCCCACGGCTCCACAGGTATCTTCGGAATCGTGAAGGTGCGGAATGCCAAGATCCGCGTAAAGGTGGACGAGGCCCCGGCCGCTCCGAGGAAGGCCCCGGCCGGCGATAATTCGGTGGACGTCGTTGAGGCCGCACCGGTGCAGGATGCGGCCGAAAAATCCGGTGCCCCGAAAAGGGGAAGGCGCAGGGGAAAGAAAACCCAGGCTCCCCAGGAAGAAGCCCAGGCTCCCGAAAAGGCTGCCGAGAAGTCGCCCGGAAAATCCAGCCGGGGCGGCAGGTCTTCGGGCCGGGGCGCGAAAGAGCCCAAGGAAAAGGCGCCTGCGGCTCCGGAGGAGCGGCCGGCGGTGGATGCCGGCGCCGCGGAGCCGACGCAGTCTCCATCGGCATGGCCCACCCGGAAGTCCCGTTCGAGCCGGTCCCGCAGGAAGCGGAAAGAGGGCGCCGGGGCCAAGGGCTCCGATTCCCAGCCAGCCCCCGATCTCGACGCCGCGTCCCTCCCGGACTCCCCTGAAGGCGCGCCGGCGCGTTCGGTCGATTCCGTCGAGCGCCGCGAGGAAGCTTCCATCGAGATGGACCCGGAGGCTCTGGCCGCCGCGTCGGAGCAGGCCCGGGAGATACTGGCGAGGCTCGCCCGCTCCCTGATGGACGCGCCCCTCGTGTCGGTGGAAGCCTCGCCCGACGGCGACATACTCTTAAAGGCGGACGGGCCCGACGCCGCCAACCTCATCGGCCGCAAGGGCCAGACCCTGGACGCGGTTCAGCACCTCCTTGAAACCATCGTCAACAGGGAACGCAAGCCCAGGGTGCGCATCCGCGTGGACGCCGGGGATTATCTCGCGCGGCGGGAGGAAAACCTGGTCAAGCTGGCCCAACGCCTTGGCGACAAGGTGAAGAAAAGCGGGCGGCCCGCAAGCTTTTCCCCCATGCCGGCCTACGAGCGCCGCATTATTCACTTGGCCTTGAAGGACGACCCAGGCCTGCGCACGCAGAGCAAGGGCTCCGGTGAGCTTCGGAAGCTCATCATCATGCCCCGCAAGGAGCCCCAGGGCGAGGCGTGAGGCCCGGGAAAAAGCCTGATGAAGCCTTGACGGGGCAGCCTCTCTCGCCGCAAAGGAGAGGCTGCCCCTTTTGCTTGGAGGCCCATGCGTTTTTCAGACACCATAGCAGCCGTGGCCACGCCGGCCGGCGCCGGGGGAATCGGGATCGTCAGAATTTCCGGCCCGGCCGCCCTCGATGTCTTCCTGCCCCTTTTCGAGTTTTCCTCGCCGAATGCCCGAATGCTTCCCCGTCGCATGGTGCTGGGCCGGATTCGGGATCCCGGGAGCGGGCGGGCGCTGGACGAGGTCTTGGCCGTTTTCATGCCGGGCCCGCGCTCCTACACCGGCGAGGACGTGGTGGAGATTCAGGCCCACGGGGGCCTTGGCGTCACGGCGGCCATCCTCGAGGCCGTTCTTTCCGGCGGGGCCCGCCTGGCCGATCCGGGGGAGTTCACCCGCCGCGCGTTCCTGAACGGCCGCCTGGACCTCGCCCAGGCCGAGGCCGTGTGGGATATGGTGGAAGCCCGCAGCGCCCGCGAGGCGCGCCTTGCCGCGGCGCAGCTTTCAGGCGCCCTTGGCCGAGCCCTGGCCCCCATCCGCGCATCCCTGGAATCGCTCAGGGCGCGTCTTTCCGCTGCCGTGGATTTTCCCGACGAGGTGGAAGCCATTGAGCCTATGGATATTCGCCAAGGCATAGAGCATGGCGTGTTGGCGCCTCTTCTTGCCTTGGCCCGACGCGCCGCCGAGGGCGAATTGCTCCGCCGCGGCCTTTCCGTGGCCCTTCTGGGTAAACCCAACGTTGGGAAATCCAGCCTTTTGAACGCGCTTCTCGGGCGGGACCGAGCCATCGTTTCCCCCTACCCCGGGACCACGCGGGACAGCCTTTCCGAGACCCTCACCCTGGATGGTCATCTGGTGTCGGTGTGGGACACCGCGGGTCTTCGCATCCAAAGCGATCCTCTGGAAGCCCTGGGCATGGAAAAGACCCGGGAAGCCATGGAACGGGCGGATGTCTGGATCGTGGTGGTGGAGGCCCATCTGCCCCTTGCGGCGGAAGACATCGCGCTCTTGTCCGAGGCCCGCTCGCGCCGCGCTCTGGTGGCCGCAAACAAGTCGGACCTCTTGCCCGTGGACGCGAGCTTTAGTCTTCCGGCCGAATGGGAGATGCTTCCCCTCGTTTCCGTCAGCGCGCTTCGGGGCGATGGGCTGGAAAACCTTTCCCGCTCGGTTTGGAAGCTTGCCGGCCTTTCGGCCGATCCCGATCCCGAGGACGGCGTACCCAACCTGCGGCACCGCCTGGCCCTGGAAGACGCCGCCCGCATCATAAGGGCCGGACTGGATCGCGCTGATGAGTCCTTTCTTCCCGAGCTTCTGGCGCTTGATCTCGAAGAGGCCCTCGCCCGCCTTGGCGATATCACCGGCGAGAGCGTAGCGCCGGATGTTCTGGATGCCGTTTTTTCCCGCTTCTGCGTAGGGAAGTGATTTTCGCATTTTTTCTCGTCCAGCATCCTCGTTGTTTCACGTGGAACAAGACCGGCCCGGCCGCGAAAATTGTTCCACGTGGAACAAAACGGATGATGATCCTGTCTTCGGCAATTCGGCGAATCGGAAAAACAAGGCGGGGCTTTCCGATTTTCGATTGACAATCCCCCGGAAATCCTTACTTTTTTCGATGAGTCCCCGGGCGAGCCGATGCCTTGGGGCCAACGCGGCCTCCCACGGGCGGCCGGACAATCACGAATTATGCCCCCTGCAAGGAGGTTTCATGTCATTCGAGACGCGTGAAGAAGTCCTGGAGAACCTGTTGCGCCAGCCGAAACCCTCCTGTCCCCAATGCGGGCAGGAGATGAGCATTTGGGAGGTTCCGCCCATCAATTTTTCCGACGGCCTCGGTTGGGGCGCGCCGTTTCTTTATGTTTGCTTCAACGACGACTGCCCGGCCTTCAGCCAGGGCTGGGACGAGATCAAGGAAAATTACGCCCACACCGCCTCCACCAGGTGCCTAATTTACCCGGGCACCACCCAGGTTGAGTACATGCCCGTGTTCGGCCGGGACGGCGGCAAGGGGCAGATTCTGGACCGCGAGCTGGTGGAAAGGCAGAAGGCCGAGGAGGAGGCCATCAAGTCGGGATTTCGGGAGCTGGCCGAGTGCTACACCGAGAAAAATCATGAGCGGATGCTTTCCATGACGCTGGACGCGGCCCGGCCCATGCGGGTGCGGGTGAAGGCCGCCCAGATGCTGAAGGATTTCGGGCAGGTGGAGAGTATCGAGCCTCTGAAGAATCTCAAGGCCGGAAATTCCATATTGGCAAAGGCGATCGAGGAGGCCGTGGCCGCCATTCACGAGCGCACCTTCACAAGGGAATGCCCCTTCTGCGCCGAGGTCATCAAGATACGCGCCAATGTCTGCAAGCACTGCGGAAAGGAAGTGGCGGGCGTTTGACCGTAAGGCTGCGGGTGGGCGGTATCGCCGGATTGCTGAAAAAATGCGGGCGCGGCGCGGAGAAGCATTCCTCGCCGCGCCCCTTTTGTTTCCGGCGGAACCCGAAAGCCTTACGAGTTGATGATGAAGCGGTAATAGAGAAGATGCTGCGAAATTGGGTCGTAAAGGTTGCTCTCCACAAAAAGGTAGTCGTAAGAGGAAAAATCCAGAAAGCACAAGCCCGCAACCACTGCGGAAAAAATCGCGTAACGCTTTGCGCCCGGCGCGCGCTCCAGCCATTCATGGATGAACAAAACGCAAAACAGGCGGATCGGAAGGTCCAGCACGCAAAGATAGCGCACGCACTTTGGGAGCGGCGCGTAAATGATGAGTAATACCGGGAGAAAAATCAGGAAAAATCTCAGCTCGGAGGATAGGCCCGCGGACGGCTTTCCCAGGACGGCGAACCCGAAGTAGCAAATTGCAAGGACTGTGGTCGCCGGGGAGAGTGTCAGAAAATCAATGAGATAGCGATACCAAGGCCCAAGCCCCGTGGCCCTGGTGTAGGGATTCGAGGAACCGACGCTCATCAGGAGGCGCACTATCCGAATCAGCCCGGAGGGCGATCCGGTGATGGCTATGTATGCTCCCAGGGCCAGGAAACAGGGAAGGCCAAGGGCTATTCCGAAACGGAAAAGGGGAAGGGGTTTTTTCTGGAAAAATCGTTCGTAAAGGCAAAAGAGGAAAAACGGAATAACGAAGAGAACGTTGTTTTCGCGCACCACGAGGAAAAAGGCGAAAACGGCTCCGAAGGCGGCGAGCAAAAGAATGCGGCCCCGCGACCGCACGGCCTCGATAAAAAGCCCTGTGCACAACATGAAGAAAAAGAAATTGTAGCCGTCCATCAGAGGCGACGTGGCAGTGCCAAGCAAGAGCGGCGAAAAGGCCACAAGCGCCGCCGTGGCGAGCCCCACGACCGGACCCTGCCAGCGGCTCAGAAAAAACCACGCGAGCAATACGGTTCCCAGGTGCGCGGCCAGGGAGACCCGGGCCATGAGGAAAAAGGATGGCCCGATAATCCGGGCCAGCAGGGCCAAGGGCAGGATGTAACCGGGGCGTATGGGCGTTGTGAACCCGGTGTGCTGGGGCTGGTTGAAATAAATATCGAACAGGCGCGGGTACTCGGAGACGGGGGCCTTGAGGAAGAAATTGATGTAGTACTGGTAGAAAATCGCGTCGCCGCTGGCGGTCCGCACCCGGTCCAGGCCGGGAAGCGCAAGGCCCGCCACGAGAACCAGGAGCATAACTATTCCGAGAAAGGGCCACAGTCTCCCTGTGGGCGTCATTTCTTTCATGTAGCCGCCGTGCTCCGGGCCTTGGACCCGGGCCGGAAATCTGAAAAAATCCGGAAGGGGCATTATTTTCGCTTTCGGCAAGGGAACGGCTTGATTGCATGTGGACTTGGCTGAAAAGGCTGCGCCATCATGCCTGACATCGGTAAGTTGAAAGGAGTAATTCGCGGGAAGCTAATTTTCATAATTTAACCGAAAAACGTAAAGGATGCAATGACGAGAGCGTGTGCAGGAAGAATCCGGGTGGGGAGCCGCCTCTGTACTATTGGAAAATATTGAAATTCAAGATGGTTACAGCTATTGGCGGGCGCGGGGCCAGTTTCATGGAAAAGCCGGGGTGCGACCTGCCGCGCAGAATCCGCAGCTATTTGATTTTTTGGAAAAAAGCATAATGCTCCATGCCGCCGGAAATGCAGGCGCCCTCCTCGAAAAAGCCTGCGCCCTTGCCCTTGGGCCCCGGCTGTGTTAACTTTCCGGGCGTTCAACATGACCCAAGGAGCGTTGAAATGAACGAAATCACCTTCAAGCCCGCATGCCGCGCCTGCCTCATAGGGAGCTTCCCGGTCCCAAGCCACGAGGAGGCCGCGGACCTCGTGGCCGCCCACGCGCCGTTCGTCCCCTCCTGGGCGCAGCTCCCGGCCCTCGGGGAGCGCATGATCCCCCAGTTCTCCCACGGCCTGCCGGGAGTTTCCATCAGCCCCGAGAAGGTCTTCGTGGACACCGCCTCCGAGGGCTTCGAGGGCGCCCTCCTCGACTTCTACGAGGATTACCTGGCCGTCTCGGAGGCGGAAAGGGTGCCCGAGGGCTCGCGCTTCGCCCTCTCGCCTTCCATCGCGCCGGGCTTTTTCACGTTTTTGGATCGCCTGCGCTCGGGCGCGCTTTCGCCCTTTGCGGTGAAGGGCCAGGTGACGGGCCCCTTCACCCTGGCCACGGCTCTTACTGATCAAAGCGGCCGCGCGCTTTTCTACGACGAGCGCTTAAATGACTGCGTGGCCAAGTTCATCGCCCTTAACGCCCGTTTCCAGGCCGAGACCCTTTCCGCATTCGGAAAGCCCGTATTCGTGTTCCTGGACGAGCCGGGGCTTGCGGGCTTCGGCTCATCGGCCCTCATTTCCATCTCCCGCGAGGCAGCCCTTGCCTGCCTTTCGGAGTCCATCAACGCCGTCCACGCGGCCGGAGGGCTTTGCGGCATCCACGTGTGCGGCAACACCGACTGGTCCCTGGTTTTGGAAAGCGGCATAGATATCGTCAACTTCGACGCCTTCTCCTACTTCGACCGCTTCGCGGCATTCGCCGATTCTATAAAGGCCTTCGCGGCGCGGGGCGGAGTCATCGCCTGGGGGATAGCGCCCACCGCCGATCTTGCGGACATCGCCGCCGCCACGGAGGACTCCCTCCACGCCCTGTGGCTTTCGCACCTTGCGGCGCTCGAAGGCCTGGGCCTCGACCGCCGCGGCCTCCTGGACCGCTCCCTCATAAGCCCGGCCTGCGGCTTGGGCTCTCTTCCCGTGGAATCGGCCCTCAAGGTCCTCGCGCTCACACGCGACCTTTCCGCGCGCATCCGCCGTGAAAACGGCCTATCTTAACGGAGCTTATACATCATGACCGAAGTATGCCGCTTTTCCGGCGACACCCGCTACGTCCTGGACGACGAGCTGGCCAAGATCGTCAACATCTCCATGAGCCTCGAGATGCCATTGTTGTTGAAGGGCGAGCCCGGCACGGGAAAGACCATGCTGGCGCACGCCATCGCAAACTCCCTTTCCATGCCGCTTCTTACGCTCAACGTAAAATCCAGCATGAAGCTCGTGGACTGCCTCTACCAGTACGACACCTTGACGCGCCTCAATGACAGCCGCTTCGGAGATTCCTCACGGAACGTCTCCAACATCGAGGAGTACATCCGCATGGGCAAGATCGGCCAGGCGTTCACGGCCGATCACCGCACCGTCCTTCTGATCGACGAGATCGACAAGGCCGACACCGATTTCCAGGACGACATGCTGGACGTTTTGGACCAGATGGAGTTCGACATCATCGAGGTGGATAAGACCGTCTGCGCCCGGCACCGCCCGGTCATCATCATCACCAGTAACGCCAAGAAGGACCTCTCCGACCCCTTCCTGGGCCGCTGCAACTTCCACCACATCGCCTTCCCCGACCCCAAGATGATGCGGAAGATCGTTAAGGTACACTTCCCCGACATCGCCGAAAAGCTAATGGACGGCGCCATCTCGGTCTTCTACAACCTGCGCGAGCTGGACGGCGTGGAAAAGAAACCCGCCACCCGCGAGCTCATAAACTGGATCCGGGCGCTGTCGGCGGACCCGGACTTCAAGCCCCGGGCCCTGGAGGACGGCGACGTGCCCTACCTGGGAGTCCTGTTCAAGAAGAGCCCGGACTTTGCAAAAGCTCAAGTCACCACCAGAAAGAAGAACCGCTTTTAGGAAAGAGAGAAGAGAAAAGGATTCGCGGGGGGAGGGGGAGGGGAAACCTTTTATGAATAAA
>JAKAGN010000004.1 GCA_021815525.1 Deltaproteobacteria bacterium | reverse complement strand
GGGAAAAACCTTGAACACGGTGTTCTTCTACGTGGAAGCCCCGCTCGTAAGCCCCCGCTACTACACCCTCCGGCTCGTCGACGAGGAAAACGCCGACGGCGCGGCCGGCGTGTGCCGCAGCGCCTGGGAGCTGGAGCGGGGGGCGCTCCGGAAGACCCCTAAGGACCCGGCCTTCGCGGGAAAAATCAAGGGTGGGAATGACGCCGTTGAAACGCCCGTAAACAGCGGTTACTGGCGTTTTTCGCCGCTTTCCGGCGGGCGGGGCACCAAGGTGGAGTACTACGTTTTCACCAACCCCGGCGGCGACATTCCCGCCTTCGTGGTGAACCGGTCCAACTCGGTGGCCCTGCCGCTTCTGTGGCGGGCCCTCACGAAACGACTGGCGGAGAGCAGGAAACGGTGAGCGGATGGAGCCGACACAGGGAGGCCGCCCGGGACCTTTCGGTTTCCCTGGGCTATCTCGCCCGCATCTGGCTCGACACGGTCAGGATGGGCCTTAGGCTGGGGCCCTTCGAGATGGCCCGGGCGCTTAACCGCTATCCCTGGGCCAGGGCCTTCATCAAGGTCAACGGATTCTACGCCAAGACCCTATCGGGCCGCACCGGCGTCCAGCGCCGCGCCGCGGCCAGGCTGGTGCATACCCTCCAGAGCGAGGGGACCCGCGCCTTCGAGGACCTGATCCTGCGGCCCGGGCGGCTCATCTTAAACGAGGACCTGGTGCCGCCCGAGATTTTTTACGCCATGGGGCTTTCCTCCTGGTTCGTGGAGTTTCTCGGGTTCCTGCTCCCCATGTTTTCCCCGGAAACGGCCGAGCACTACATCGACGCGGCCGAGAGCCGGGGGCTTCCGCCGGACATCTGCAGCCTTCCCCGGCACATGATGGGGGTGGCTCTTTCGGGTCACCTGCCCCGCCCGGCCGCGGTGGTGACTTCCAACTCGCCGTGCGACGGCGGCATGGCGTCCTATACCGTCATCGCAAAAAAGCTTGGATGCCCCGTGTACCGCCTGGACGTCCCGTTCCGTTTCGAGACGGAGCGCGCGGCGGACTACTTCGCGGACGAGCTTAACCGGCTCATCGCCTGGCTCGAGACCAACACCCCCGGCCGCATGGACTGGGACCTCCTGAAAAGCGTGTGCGAGGAGCGCAACAGGATGCAGGCGGTGGAGGCCGAGCTTTGGGACATGCTGCGGGCGAAGCCAGCGCCGCTTGCGGCCGAGCCGGTGTACCTCTCCCACCTCTGGGGCTTCGTGGTGCAGCCGGGAAAGCCGGCCTCCACCCGCCTTCTTTCCTCCATGAGGGATCTGGCCCGCAAAAATTTCGAGGCGGGCCGGGGCGCGGTGCCCGGCGAGCGTTACCGGGCCCTTTTGTGGGGGCCCTTTCCGGCGCACCTGCCCGATATATGGGCCTGGGCCGAGAAAACTTTCGGCGTGGCGCTTATTTTGGACAGCCTTTCCTATAACCGCCTGCCCCCCATCGACACGGAAAGCCCAAGGGCCATGCTGAGAAGCCTGGGCCGCACCATAATGGCCGGCCCCATGGCGAGGCACTCGCGCGGGCCCGCGGAGAACTACTTCGCGGACATGTTCCACGCCGCGGAGATTTTCTCGGCGGACATGATCTGGCACTCGGGGCACGTGGGATGCAAGAACGCCCGGGCGCTTTCGGGGATGCTGCGGGAGCGGTGCCGGGCGCGGAAGATTCCGCTCCTTGTGATGGACTACGATCTTACGGACTCGCGCCTGGCCGACGGGGCGGCCGTCCGGGCCCAGATCACCCATTTCATGGAAAACGTCATGAAGGCCGGGCCGTCCGGAGCCAGGTAACCCGGCTTTCATGACGTTTCTTTGATATAATACGATAAAATATGGGCGGGATGCGGGATGGAAGGGCTCCTCAATTTACTCTATTGAAAAGTTTTACATTTTCCGATTATAATTAATCTTTGGGAACGCCTTCGGGCAGCGGCGGGGGAAGCGGCGCGCCGGCGCGGTAACACGGCGGTTTCATTGCTCCTCCCGCTTCCGGCGGCCGCATGAAAGATGAGGCTTCATTTCTTTCATGATGCGGCCGGGGCCGGCCGACCCCCGTTCCGCATTTCAGAAAAGATTCCATGTAAACGCGGGCCAAGGGCTTTGACGCATGCAACTGAAGGGAAGTTTTGAAGCCTCCTCCCTGCCCAGCCTCCTCCAGATGCTGGTCAACGACGCCAAGACCGGCGAGTTGCGCCTCACGGAGGGGGAGAAGGAAGTCGTCATCTTCCTCAAGCAGGGAAGCGTGATCTACGCCAAGGGCTCCCAGATGGAGATGCGCTTGGGCTCCCTTCTGCGCTCGAAGGGCGTCATCTCGGCCCAGCAGCTCCAAGAGTGCCTCGTGAAGGCCAAGGAAAGCAAGCAGCCCGTTGGCCGGGTCCTGGTGGCAGGGGGCTACATAACCCAGGAGGTGCTCCGCAAGGTCATAAACAAGCAGGCCGAGGACGTCATCTACAACCTTTTCCTGTGGGACCGGGGAAATTTCGATTACAACGACGTGGAAAAGGTCCCCGACGGCATCGTGGAGACCCGCCTCGACATAATGGGCATAATACTGGAGGCCACCCGCCGCATCGACGAGATGTCGGTCCTTAGGAAGCACATCGAAAACGAGCAGGTCATCTTCAAGATTTCCGACAAGTTCGGAGACAAGGAAAAGCTCAAGTTCAACGCCATCGAGTGGCGCTTTTTATCCCTGATCGACGGCACGCGCACCATCCGCCAGCTCATCAACGAGTCGGGCTACGAGGATTTCGCCGTATACAAGGTGCTCCACTCGCTTCTGTCGTTCAAGCTCATAGAGCGCGTGGACGAGGGGCAGGAGGGGGCCGGCTCGGCCCTTGGCGTCCTGGTCCTTTTCTATAACGACATCGTAAACGAGATCGTGAAGGGCCTGGAGATGGAGGTCGCTTCCTGGCCCTACATTGTGATGGATCCGGCGGACGGCCCCGCCCTCTCCCGCAAGCCGGAGGCCCTAAGGGAGCTTCGGAAGGAGCACGACAAGCGCTGGATAAGGCTTTACGTGGAGCGCGCCAAGCCCGGGGCCCAGTCCGCGAAAACCGATCTTTTCCATATGTACCACCCGGACGTGCCGGCGGAGGTCTTCTCCCACGCGGCCCAGGAGGTCTTGAAGGAGTTTTCCGACCAGGCCAAGGCCAAGGAGTTTCTGGTCCGCGCCTTCAACGCCTTCGTGGAAAACCTTCTTTCAAGGCTCCACGAAGCCGTGGGCGTGACGAGCGCGCAGGACCTTCTGAAGGAGATGATGCGGGCGCTGCGGTACATGGCGAAGTACCAGAAAAACCTCGCGGACAAGGGGGACATACTCCGGGAGGTGGAAAACGTCGTCCGCAAGGTCGACCGCTCCCTTTGGAACGAGAAAGGCGGAAAGGCCGACGGTTCCAAGGTTTTCGCCGTTGGAGTCCTTCCGCCGGCGGAGGCCTTGCCCGAGGAGGCCGCGCCCCTTCAGGCCCAGATCGTGGAGGTGGAGGAGGCCTCGCCCGACGCGCCGCGAGACGGACATGCGCCCGGCGGATATGCTATTGATGAGCCTTCCGCCCTAGGCGACGACGAGCTGTCCGACCTATCGGCCGAGGACCTGTCGGACCTGGGCGGCGATGAGCTTCCCACCCTCGACGACGTGGAGCTTACGGAGGTGGACGACGTTGATATCCTCGACGACAGCCTCCCGGATGAAGCCGCCGGCGCGCCGGGCGCGGGCGGCGGGGGATTCGCCGGGGGGGACCTTTCGGGCGAGGACGACCCCATCGCCGCGGCCGCCGCCGAGCTGGAGCAGCTGGCCGGGATGGATCTCATGGGCGACGGGGAAGCCGGCGACGCTGATTCCCTTGGCAGCCTTTCGGATCTGGATGAAGACGGAGTCCTGGACGCCGCCGCCGATTTCGACGCATTGCCGGATCTCGATTCCGAGGAGGAGTTTCCGGACGGGGAAGCTCCCTTGAAGAAGGGCCGCCCGCTTACGGGGATCGAGGTCCCGGGCCTCGAGGAAGCCCTGGCGCGTGAGTCCAAGAGGCCCGCGGGCAAGGTCATGGGGAAAAAATGACGGGGAGGAGGTCCTGTGGATTATCCCTTGGCGGCTGAACATGTCTATGAGGACGGCCAGGTGGTCTTCGACGAGGGAAGCACGGACGGCGGGGTTTACGTGGTTCTTTCGGGGGCCGTGAAGATCATAAAGGAGGTCCGGGGCGAAAGCCTCGTCGTGGAGGTGATGCGCAGGGGCGACGTGTTCGGCGAGATGGCCTTCGTGGCGGGACGGCCGCGCTCCGCCACGGCAAAGGCCGTCGGGCGCACCGTTCTGGGCCTCCTGGACTCCGAGACCCTTCACGAGGAGCTTTTCAAGCTTTCGCCCGTCATGCGGAAGATACTGGAAGGCCTCGTCAACCGTCTGAAGCGGGCCACTGACAACTCCCTGGGGGTGAGCCACCTTCGCCGCGAGCCAAGGGTTACCCGCAGCATCAACGTGGCCTTCCAGAACGGGCATTCCTTCCTGGAAACCGCCTGCCGGGACGCCAGCTGCGGCGGCATGTTCATAAAGACCGGCGAGCCGCTCCCGGAGGGCCAGGTCTTCAACCTGGACCTTCTGCCGGGCGCGGATCAAAAACCTCTGCGCATCAAGTGCCAGGTGGCCTGGGTCCGCTCCGAGACCCGGGACTCCGAAAAACATCCGCTTGGCATGGGGGTGAAGTTTCTCCAGCTGTCCCAGGCCGACGGCGACCGCCTCCAGGAAATCCTGGACCGCATGGACAAGGGCGGTTCCGGGAAGGCCGATCAAAAATGAGCCTGCGGAAAAGGCGCATATAGAATCTTCCTTGACAAGCAGGGGAATTCGATGCAATTTTACGAGATTAGCGCTAAAATCACCCGGGCGGGCGGAGGCCGGAACATTGGCCTGGGCTTTTGTCCGATCTACCGGCCAAAGGCGGGCGACCGGAGCGGAGACTCTTCGCGGCCGCAAGGAGCGGTTTTTTTCGGGGGAAGCGGTGACAATGAACGCTGACAGGAATGATTTCACGGAAACCCGGAACGGGGACGCCCCCCCCCCGGCGGACGACGGGAAGCCGGGCGGCGAGGCCGGCGGAGAATTGGGATTCGAGGCCATCTCCATATCGGATCTCGAGCCTGCCCCAGCCTCGGACGGCGCGGCGCCTCTCCTGGACGTCATAGGTTGCGACATGGATTCCTCCCCCTGCGGACCCGCGGGCGAGGGGGAGCCCGATGACGTCCGGCCGCCCCGCTGGGCCGGGGTCGTGACCGGGGAGGACATCGTGACTCCCGAAGACGTGCGGCACGAGGAGCCCCAGCAATCGCCGGCCGCGGGGCCGGAAGGCCGGCCCGCGGGGCTGCCCGACAGGCTGGACGAGCTGGTCCTAAGGATGGACGAGCTTTCCCGCCATTTCGACGAGAAGCTCAAGTACGACGCCCACAAGGAAAAAATCATCGACAGGCTTCACGGCGAGCTCCAGGAATACAAGTCGGACCTTTCCAAGAAGTACGTCGCCGGCCTCATCATGGACATCATCAAGGTCATCGACGACGCCCGCAAGCTGGCGACCCATTTCAGGGGCAAGGAGTTTTCGCCCGAGGACCCCCCCCGCCTCTTGAAGGCCTTGGACGACGTGGCCCAGGACCTGGAGGACGTGTTCCAGGTGCAGGGCGTGACGCCGTTCTCCGCAACGGACCCCCGCTTCGACCCGGCGCGGCAGCGCGTTGTCCGCAAGGTGGACACCGCCGACGCCGCCCTTGACAAGACGGTGGCGGAAAGTCTCGCCCCCGGCTACGAGTGGGACGGCAAGGTGCTCCGCCGCGAGTTGGTGGCGGTTTTTACATACAACCCGGCACTCGGCGCGTAAGGACGAGGAGTGGCCATGACCAAGCAGATGAAGCGTATCTTCGGAATAGACCTCGGCACCACGTATTCCTCAATCGCCTACGTGGACGATTTCGGCAAGGCCGTGGTCGTGCCCAATGCGGAAAACCAGAACGTGACGCCGTCGGTGGTGTTTTTCGACGGTCCCAACATCGTGGTGGGGGACGTGGCCAAGGAAAGCGCCAAGCTCTATCCCAACGACGTGGTGAGTTTCGTCAAGCGTTCCATGGGCGAGCCAGACTTCCTCTTCGAGCACGACGGCAAGAGCTACCGCGCCGAGGAGATCTCGAGCTTCGTCCTCCGCAAGGTGGCCCAGGACGCCGAGGCCCACCTGGGCGAGAAGGTCACGGACGTGGTCATCACCTGCCCGGCCTACTTCGGCATAAACGAGCGGGAAGCCACCAAGATCGCGGGCGAGATCGCGGGTTTCAACGTCCGCCAGATCATCAACGAGCCCACGGCCGCGGCAATAGCCTACGGCTCCACCGAGTCCTCCGACGACAAGGTGGTCCTGGTCTACGACCTAGGCGGCGGAACCTTCGACATCACCATGATCCACATCCAGCCCGACGCCATCGAGGTCATCTGCACCGGCGGCGATCACAACCTGGGCGGCAAGGACTGGGATGACCGCATCGTGGCAAACCTCGTGGAGGAGTTCCATGCCCAGACCGGCTCCAAGGAGGACATCCTGGAGGACCCGGACACCTGCCAGGACCTCCAGCTTTCGGCCGAGCGCTCCAAGAAGATACTCTCCCAGCGCGAGAAGACCCCCATCTCCATCACCCACGGCGGCGAGCGCGTCAAGGTTGAGCTTTCCCGCGAGAAGTTCGAGGCCATAACCAACGACCTCATGGAGCGCACCATAGCCCTCACCCACGACATGCTCTCCGAGGCCAAGAAAAAGGGCTACACCCGCTTCGACGAGTTCATCCTGGTGGGCGGATCCACCCGCATGCCCATGGTGGTTAACCGCATCAAGGAGGACTTCGGCATCGAGCCCAAGATGTTCGCCCCCGAAGAGGCCGTGGCCAAGGGCGCCGCCATCTACGGCTGGAAGCTTTCCATCAACGACAGCCTGATCGAGCGGCTCCAGCGGAAGATCGGCAAGAAGGTCCAGAAGATGGAGGACCTCGCCAAGGTGGACGCCCGCCATGTCGAGGAGGCGGCCCGCGAGGTGGCGGCGGAGACCGGCTACACCCTTCCGGCCGTGAAAAGCTCCATGGTGAAGGTGCGCGACGTGGCCAGCAAGAGCTTCGGGGTTCTCGCCACCAACGCCCAGAACGAGGAGGTGGTGGTTAACTGCATCCTAAGGAACACCGCCGTCCCGGTGGAGGTAACCCAGGAGTTCTACACAGCCGTCGAAAACCAGAAGACGGTCCTGATCCGCATCATGGAATCGGAAACCAGCGACGAGAACGTGCCGCCCGACCACTCCAGGGAGATCGGCACCGCGGTCCTGCACCTTCCGCCGGGGCTTCCCGAGGACACCCCCGTCATCATCTCCTTCACCCTGAACAAGGAGGGACGCCTCCACTTGACTGCCGTGGAGTCATCGGAGCAACGCAAGGTGGAGGTCGTCATCGAAACCCTCTCGGTGATACAAGGAGAAGAGCTGCGCGAGGCCAAGGCGCGCGCCCAGAACCTCGTCGTCCACTGACAGGCGGAGCGGGAGCGCGAACTGCGGCGTTCGCGCTTCGGCTTGCGCTCGGTCACGTAGATGATCCGGGGTCCCCAAGAAATCGTAGATTTCTTGGGGTGGAAGTACGCTCCCTTCGCGCGCGCCTCGCGCGCCTTGCATTTCATCGCTCCTGCGCCGCCTGTCCGGGGCTCGCGGGAGAGTTTGGATGCGCGATCCCCGTTGCGCTTCGCCGCACGCTCGGTCACGTAGATGATCCGGGGTCCCCAAGAAATCGTAGATTTCTTGGGGTGGAAGTACGCTCCCTTCGCACGCGCCTCGCGCGCCTTGCATTTCATCGCTCCTGCGCCGCCCGTCCGGGGCTCGCGGGAGAGTTTGAAGACGCGATCCCCAAGGTGCGTTTCGCCTTGCCTTAGGCCACGCACGATGTGTATACTTCCCTGAGGTGTGCGCCCAGCGCGCCTCGCGTTGTACCGCTCCTGCGCCGCCTGTCCGGGGCTCGCGACGCCATCTTTCCCCGGACCCGAGCCCTTACCGCCGGACGGCCGCTCCACCCGACCCGGCCGCCCGCCTTGAAGTCCAGCGATTTCCGGCAAATAGAAGGAATAAAGACATGGGCATGGAAAGCTCCGCCACGCTTTTATGGGGGGTTCTCTTCGGTTCCATCGGAACCGGCTACTTCATCTACGGAAAAAAGCAGGGCCGCATGGTTCCCCTGGTCTGCGGCATAGGGCTTGCGGTTTTCCCCTACTTCGTCTCCAATCCTTATCTCTTGGCCTTGGTGGGCACGGCCATCGCCGTCATTCCCTATTTCTTGAGGTATTAGACCTAGTCCGACCACGCCCGCTTCACCCGGCGGACCCGGTTCCGCAGGCCCTTCCACGCTCCATGCGGCCATTCCCGGGCCGCCGAATCGTGCTTCCCGCCCAAGTTCCCATTGACAGAATGCCTCAAATCAGAGATTACTTCCAGTTTGGCGGAATAGGTTCCGAGCCTTGACGGCCCGGAATTTCCTGAACCCAAGTCAAACCGTGAGGCATAGCCATGTCTTTCGACAGGGAAAACTTCTTCGAGTTACTCGAACTTTCCGTTGAGCCCCCCGAGAACGATCCCAAGGTCATCGAAGAGGCCATCAAGAAGAAGCAGGCGCAGTGGAGCCGGTTCCGCAACCATCCCACCAAGGGCATACAGGCCAAGAAGTTCATCGGCCTTCTTCCCGAAATCCGCCGCGTCATGCTGGATCCCGAGCTGCGCAAGGAGGAGGTGAAGGACGCCCTCTCCCAGCAGTCCGCCAAGGCCGAGGAAAAGTTCGTAAGCGTGGACCGGCACCTGGCCATCCAGATGTCCAAGGGCTACATCACCGACGAGGAGGTGGCCAAGCTGGCCCAGCTCCACGGCCTGCCCGAAAAGGACATAAGGGACCGCATCGCAAGGAAAGAGGCGGAGAAGTTCGCCGAGATAGATAAGCAAATAGGCGTCCGCCTGGCCAAGGGCTACGTCACCGAGGAGGAAATCGCCAAGATCGCCCGCGCCCACGGTGTGGAGGTCGAGGCCGTGCGCCGCAGGGTAACCGGCCCCGTCACCAAGGAGGGCGAGGCGGCCATACCCGTCGGCAAGGGCCTCGAAACCACCATCGCGCGGGCCATAGAGGACAACCTGTCCATCCTGGGCCTTTCCTCCCTCTATGAGTTCCTGGAGGTGGAAGCCAACGCGAGCCTGAAGCTTCTCCACAAGAAGGCGCATCTCAAGCAATCGGAAATAAGCAAGATATCCAAGAAGGACGCCGCCGTCACCGCCAGCACGATCCTGGTGGGCCACTGCATCGCCATATTCAAGTCCGAGGAGTCCCGCGCCTCCTACGACATCTCCCGCGCCAAGAGCCAGCTGAAGGACCTCAACGCGGACATCGACATCGCCGGCATGGACGGGAAGCTTCGCACCGAGTACGTGACAACCCTTGTCCAGAGCGCGGCCAAGTATGGCATGGACGAGGAGGAGGCCCTGGCCTACATCCGCCGCTACGCCGCGGACAAGGGCTGGACCCTGGAAGGCGAGGAGAAGAAGGCCCGCAAGCTCGTGGGCGGCCGCGATCCCCGGAAGGTCCTCATCGCGGCCGGCGCGGCCCTCGTTCTAATCCTGGCGGCGGTCCTCTCCTTCTCCTTCTACCGCCACGCGCGGAGCCTGGAGCGGGCCTACAACGCGGCCGTGGAAAGCTCGGCGGCCCAGAAAACGCTCGAGGGGCAGCTTAAGGTCCTCTCCGATTACGTGAAGTCCACCAAGCCCAACAAGCACACCGCCAAGGCCGAGGAAGCCATCGCGGGCCTTTCCTCGCGCATCGAGAAACGGGACTTCGACGCGGCCCAGAAAAGCGCCGGAGCGGCGGCCGCGGCCAATCGCTTCGAGGAGGCCGTCGCGGCCTTCGAGTCCTTCCTGGCCAAGCATCCTTCGGGAAGCCTCACCGGCCGCGCCAAGAAAATGATCGACACCTACCGGGCCTCCACCGACGAGCGCGACTACAGGGCCCTCGCCGCCATGGGCATGAAGGACGTGGACTCCCGAATGGCCGCCTACGTGGGCTATCTCAAGAAGTACAGGAAGGGCGCCCACAGGGAGGAGGTCAAGAAGCTCATCTGGGACACTGCGGAGGAGTTCTACCTCTCGCTCAAGAAGCAGATCGACGCCTACGCCGAAAAGGAGCAGTGGGACAAGGCCATAGCCCTTTGCGACACCTACGTGGCCCTTTTCGACAACCCCCGCTCTGTGGAGCTTGGAAAGCTTTCCGAAAACTACAAGACCTACCAGAAGGAAGCCCTTTACTACGACCGGCTCGTGAAGGACGCGGCGGCCAAGGGAGACGACCTGGACGCGGCGGAGCAGGTTTACCGGGACTTTCTCCAGGCCTACCCCGGGACCTCGGTCCAGAAGAAGGTGGAGGCGCGCCTGGCCGAGATCGCCGCCAGGAAGGAAAGCAGGAAGCAGGCGGGGACCGCTGACAAGGTTCGGGCGGAGATGGCCCGGGGAGGCCGCTTTTCGGCGGGCCGCAGCGGGACCGTCACGGACCGCCGGACGGGACTTACCTGGACCACCCTGGACTCGGCAATGGAGGGCCGCTCCTGCATGGACTACGACACCGCCAGGAAGTACGCGGCCGAGCTCAGGACCGGCGGTTACAGCGACTGGCGGCTTCCCACGCCGGCAGAGCTCAAGGCCATCTACAAGGCCCAGCCGGCCTTCCCGTCGTGGAACACCGACATGTTCTACTGGTCCAGCAAGTCGTACCGGGCCTTCACCGATCAATGGGTCAACGTGGTGGAGGTGGTGACTCCGGTGGGCAGCGCTTCCGGAGAGACGCGGGAGTCCACCCGCTGCGGCCTGGTTCACGCGGTTCGGCCCTGACGGCCCAATCGAAACGTTAGTGGGAAAACGGCCCCGCGGGACAAATGGAAAAAAGGCGCGCCAGCCTGCTTCGGCGGGCCGCTTACGGAAAAAGAGGAGCGACATGAGCCCTGACATTCTGCACGACGGACGCATCCTCTCCGAGGACGGCCGCGTCCTTGAGCTGACGGGCGATGAAAGCGAGGCGACCAGGAGGCGGCGCGAAACCCCCGTGCCCGTCTGCCCGGTCTTCCAAGGTCCCGCCACCCGGCTTGCGCCGCAGCCCCGGTACTGTTTCGACGTGGCCAAGGAGTCGCGCGAAAAGCTTCCCCACATCATCGGAAAGCCCGTGGTGGCGGTCGTGGCCGACCCCGATCCCCCGCCCGATTACGGCAGGCTGCGGTCCATCGGCGTGGTTTTTTCCGGCGGCCCCGCGCCGGGCGGGCACAACGTGATCGCGGGTCTTTACGACGCGGCAAAGAAGGCCAACCCCGAAACCCGAGTTTATGGCTTCCTGATGGGTCCGGACGGCGTCGTGGAGAACGAATCGGTGCTTCTTACCGACGAGCTGGTGAACCGCTACAGGAACCGTGGCGGATTCGGCATGATCCGCACCGGCCGCACCAAGATAGACGACAAGGAAAAGATGCGCCTTTCGCGCCTCACCATGCGGGACCTGGGCCTTTCCGCCCTAGTGGTGGTGGGCGGGGACGACTCCAACACCAACGCGGCCTTCCTGGCCGAGGAGCTTTACAACGAAGGCGTGCAGGTCATAGGCGTGCCCAAGACCATCGACGGCGACATGCAGGTGCGGGACAAGAACGGCAACGTGCTTTGCGCAATGTCCTTCGGCTTTCACTCGGCGGCCCGCGCCTTCGCCGCGTCGGTGGCCAGCATCACCACCGACGTGTCGGCCACCGCCAAGTACTGGCATTTCTGCAAGGTAATGGGGCGGGTGGCCAGCCACCTTGCCCTGGAGGCGGGTCTCCAGACCCATCCCACCATGACCCTCGTGGGCGAGGACCTGGCCGAGTACGTCGACACCCGCCGCCGGGAGGCCGCACTCGCGGCCGGCAGCGGTGAGGACTACACATCCTACGGCATGACCCTCCGGCACCTTTCGCGGGTCATATGCGACGCCATCGTGCGCCGGGCCGCCGTGGGAAAGAACTACGGCGTGATCCTCCTTCCAGAGGGAATCCTCGAGTTCATCAACGAGATACAGGTCTTCATCATCAAGCTTAACGCCATCATAGGAGACTACAACCGAACCTTCGACACCAATTTTCACCAGGACTTCCCCACGCTTGCGGAAAAGCGCGCGCACCTGGCCAAGCTGGCGCGGCGCTCCCGCGAGGACAAGACATTCACCATCTGGACCACCCGGGACGACGATCTTTTTTCCGACATCCCCGCCTTCTTCCAGGAAGGGCTCCTGATGGAGCGCGACAGCCACGGCAACTTTCCCTTCAGCCAGGTGGAGACGGAGAAGGTGCTGGAGGGCCTGGTGAAGGACTACTTGAAGACCTTAAAGCTCCAGGGCCTCTACAAGGTGGGGATCCGGCCCGAGTACTTCGCCAAGACCCTCCGGCGGGCCGGCCTTTCCCCGGACGCCTACGGCCCGGTCCTCTTCGCCAACTATCCCGGCGGGCCCTTTCTCCTGACCCACCGGCACATCACCACGGCCCGGAGCCTCCATGCGGCCCTGGAAAAACGCGGTTTGATCGGCCCGGAGCAGCCCGTGCCGGCCGCCGTGGCCAAGATCCACAAAAAGAGCGTGCCGGACTTCAAGACCCAGGTCCACTTCTTCGGCTACGACGGCCGGGGCACCGAGCCCACCTGGTTTGACGCGGTTTACACCTACAACCTGGGGCGGACCGTGTTTTCCCTCATAGCGAGCGGCGCCACGGGCCTCATGGCCTCCATCCGAAACCTTGAGCACGGCTTCGACCGCTGGGAGCCAATCGGGGTTCCCATCGCGCCCCTCATGCACCTCGAGGAGCGCGGCGGAAAGCTTTCCCTTGTCATCGAACGAACGGTGGTGCGCCTCAATTCCCCGGCCTTCACCGTGGCCAAGGCCTTAAGGGAGAAGTGGCTCGCCGCCGACGAGGGAGGCGATCATTTCCGAGTGCCCGGCCCCATAGTCTTCGGGCCCGACGGCTCCGAGCCCCTGCCCATAACCCTTGCCTTGAACTCACTTGCAAGAAACGAGGACGACTGAAGATTCTCATGAAAGATCAATACGAACTGTTCGCGACCGCTCCCAGGGGCACCACCGCGTATCTGATGCAGGAACTCGCGGGCCTCGGGGCGCAATCCCCAACGGAGTCGGCCGCGGGCGTCTCTTTTTCCGGAACCCTCGAAACCGCCTACAGGGCGCTTCTGTGGTCCCGGGTGGCCAGCCGGGTGCTCCTGATACTGGCCAAGTTTCCGGCCTTCGACTCGGACAGCCTCTACGCCGGCGTGCGCAGCGTCGACTGGAACGACCACATGACCAAGGCCTCCACCTTTGCCGTGGACGCCGTGGCCCTCGACTCGTCCATATCCAACTCCCACTTCGCGTCCCTCAGGGTGAAGGACGCCGTCTGCGACCAGTTCCGGGAAAAGGTCCACGTGCGTCCAACCGTGGAGATCAACCGGCCCCGCGTGCGGCTGAACCTTTATCTGTCGCACGACCAGGCCGTGGTGGCCCTGGACCTTGCCGGAGAGGGCCTCCACCGCCGGGGTTACCGTGAGGACGGCGGCGGCGCGCCTCTGAAGGAGAACCTCGCCGCGGCTGTGCTTCTGGCCGCGGGCTGGCCCGCGGTCGCCGCGGCCGGCGGAAGCCTGGTGGACCCCCTGGCCGGAAGCGGGACCTTCCTCGTGGAGGGCGCCATGATGGCCACCGATACCGCGCCGGGGCTCCTGCGGGACTACTGGTCGGTAACGGGCTGGAAGGGCCACGACGAGCGCCTGTGGGAGGCCCTTCGGGGCGAGGCCCGGGAGCGCGCGGCGAAGGGCCGGGAGAAGCTCCCCCCGATCGTGGGAAGCGACGCGGACCCCAAGGCCGTTCGCGCGGCCCAGGGTAACATCTTCCGGGCGGGCTTGGCGGAGTCCATACGCGTGCGGCCGAGGGACCTCGGCGAGATGCGGCCGCCGGAGAACCCGCGTTCGGAAAAGGGGCTCCTGGTCACTAATCCGCCTTACGGCGAGCGCATGGGGGGCGACACTGACCTGGCGGACACCTACACCCGGCTCGGGGAGCTTCTGCGCACCCATTTCAACGGGTTTTCGGCCGCGGTGCTCACCGGAAACCCGCTCTTTGGGAAGTTTCTGGGCGTGTCGCCATCGGCGGTCCTCGATTTCATGAACGGGCCCATACCCTGCAAACTCTTCAAGCTGGACATCGCGCCGGGCCGCTTTTTCTCGCCGCCCCCGCCGGGGCCGGTGCCCCGCTATCCCCGCCCCGAAGAGGAGGCCCAGGACGAACGGCCGCCCCGTGACGGAGAAGGGTCTTTCCGCCCGCGCTTTGAAAGAAAGCCCTACATTCCGCGTTCCGGCGGCGGAAAACCCTGGGAGAAGAAGCCCTACGGCGAGCGCGCCGGAGACGGAGAGCGCAAGCCCTGGGAGAGCCGCGAGCGCAAGCCCTGGAAGGAGCGCGAGGCCGGTGCGTCTCGTGACGGCGGCGAAGGCCCGGCAGGGGTGGGCGAGGGATCATCGCGTCCAAGGTGGGAGAAGAAGCCATACGTTCCGCGTCCCGAAGGCGGCAAGCCCTGGGAGAAGAAGCCCTACGGGGAGCGTTCCGGCGGCGAGCGGAAGCCCTGGGAAAAGCGCGAGTCGGAACCCGGCCGCGAGCCAGGCGGACGCACGGCGGAGGAGGGCGGTGAAAGGCCCCGCCGGGATTTTGAAAAAAAATCCTATGTCTCGCGTTCCGGCGGCGGCAAGCCCTGGGAAAAGAAGCCCTACGGCGATCGCGCAGGCGGGAGGGAGAAGAAGCCCTGGGAAAACCGCGAACGCAAGCCCTTCCGGGACCGCGACGCGGGGCCTGAAGGCGGCAGGGAAGGGGGCCCGGGCATGGAGGGCGATGGGACATCGCGCCCTCGCTTCGAAAAAAAGCCCTTCACTCCGCGCGCCGGAGGGTCGAAGCCCTGGGAGAAGAAGCCGTTTTCCCCCCGCGCCGGCGGCGGAAAACCCTGGGAGAAGAAATCCCCGGGCGAGCGTCCCGAAGGCGGCAAGCCCTGGGAGAAGAAACCATTCGGGAAGCCTTCCGAAGGCGGAAAACCTTGGGAGAAGAAATCATCCGCCGATCGTCCGGGGGGCGGCAAGCCTTGGGAGAAGAAGCCGTTTTCCCCCCGCGCCGGCGGCGGAAAACCCTGGGAGAAGAAATCCCCAGGCGAGCGTCCCGAAGGCGGCAAGCCCTGGGAGAAGAAGCCTTTCAGCCCCCGTTCCGGCGCTGGAAAGCCCTGGGACAAGAAACCCGCGGGCGATCGATCCGAAGGCGGCAAGCCCTGGGAGAAGAAGCCCTTCGGAAAGCCCGCCGGCGGCGGCAAGCCCTGGGCCAAGAAGCCGTTTGCGCCGCGTGCGGAGGGCGGGGCCGCGCCCGGAGATAAGCCCGCGCGGGATTCGGGAAAGCCCGGCTGGGTGAAGAAGCCCTTTGCCGGAAAACCCTCGAATTTTTCGGACAGGAAAAAATCGCATGGATCCACGCAGGGAGGAAGACGCCCTGGGGGCGGTCCTGGTGCCGGGAAGCGCCCTTTACGGGGCCCAAACCCAAAGGGCCGTTGATCACTATCCGCGGATGGGGATTTTGTTTCCCCTGCCGGTGATACGGGCCATGGCCGCCATTAAAAGGCACATGGCCGCGGTCCACGGGGATTTGGGCCTTCTTTCCCCCGAAGTTTCCCGGGCCGTGATGACGGCGGCCCGGGAGGTGGAGGAGGGCCGCTGGGACGGCGACTTTCCGGTGGAGGTCTTCCAGACCGGCTCCGGCACCGGCTCCCACATGAACGTGAACGAGGTGCTGGCCGGCCGGGCCAACGAGATTCTGACCGGCGCCCGGGGCGGAAAGCGCCCGGTCCATCCCAACGACCACGTGAACATGGGCCAGAGCACCAACGACGTGGTGCCATCGGCCCTTCACGCGGCGACGCTGATTTTCTGGGAGAAGGAGCTTTTTCCGGCCCTTGCGCGGCTTCTTTCGGCGCTTTCCGGCAAGGCCGCCGAGTTTTCCGGGGTCCTTCGGGTGGGCCGCACCCATTTCATGGACGCCGTCCCCATGCGCCTCGGGGACGCCTTCAAAGGCTACGCCCGCCAGGTGAGCCTCGGGATGGAGCGCCTCGCCTCGGCCCGCGCCCGCCTCCTGGAGCTTCCGCTGGGGGGCACGGCGGTGGGAAACGGCTTGAACACCCATCCCGGGGCCGCGGCGAGGGTCATCTCGCTTCTCGCCTCCGAGACCGGCATCCCCTTCACCCCCGCCGCCAACCGCTTCGAGGCCCAGGGCGCCCGTGACGCTGCGGTGGAGGCCTCCGGGGCCCTCAAAACCGTGGCCGCAAGCCTCTGGAAGATGGCCCAGGACCTTCGCTTCCTCTCCTCGGGACCGGATTGCGGCATAGGCGAGATCCGCGTTCCGGCGCTCCTTCCCGGCTCATCCTTCATGCCCGGCAAGGTCAACCCCGTCATTTGCGAGGTTTTGGTGCAGGCGGCGGCCCAGGTAATCGGAAACGACGCGGCGATCACCACGGCGGCGCTTTCCGGCGGGCTCGAGCTTTGCGCGGCGATACCCGTGATAGCCCGCAACCTCCTGGAATCATCCCTTCTTCTCGCGCGCGCGGCCCAAGCCTTTTCGGAAAAATGCGTGGAAGGCCTTTCGGCGGACATGGCCCGCACAGCCGGGAACGTCGAGAAAAGCCTCGCCACCGTCACTCTCCTGGCGCCCATCATCGGCTACGACCGCGCCGCGGCGCTGGCCAAGGAGGCCCACGCCTCGGGCCGCACAGTCAAAAGCCTCGCCCTTTCGCGGGGACTGGTGACGGAGGAGGACTGGAACGCCATGCTGGCGAAGATTTAACGGCCTCGTAAAAAGGCGTGATGCTGCGTTGCGCTTCACCGCGCGGCTCGGTCACGTACAAACAGTACGCTCCCGTCGCGCGCGCCTCGCGCGCCTTGCCTGACG
>JAKAGN010000330.1 GCA_021815525.1 Deltaproteobacteria bacterium | reverse complement strand
AAATGATGTAGTTTCTTGTGGTTCAATGCGTTCATAATTTGAACGTTCAAAAAATGAACGCTTCCGCACGTGGCAGGAATCATGGGGGCCGAAGCGTTCATTTTTTGAACGCTTGCGATATAACATGCTTAAATCATATTCCTTACCCACATCACAATTTGTCCGGCCCTTCTCAGAGGCCCCTCTTCCGCCTAAGTGTCGCCGGGCGCTTAAATGCGAAGCCCTCAAAAAACACTGCTCCGCATGTGCTGCGCACATGCGGAGCCATTATCGGGGGTCCGGGGGGACGTAGTCTCCCCGGCCGCCGGAGGCGCTTTTGCCTTTGCCTTTCCCCCGGCCGCCGGAGGCGCTTTCGCTTTTCTTTTGGGAAAGGGAGGAAGGGAGGGGGGCGGCTTTGCTCAGTCCGTGGTGGTGAAGGTCCACGAGGCCTCGAAAAACTCGGCTCCCGTAGCCTTGGGATCGGCCTTCGAGGGGGTCACGCGGACGCCCCTGGTGCTCATGCCCAGGGATTTCTCGCTTCCATCGTACTGGTAAAAGGTGCCGGCCGGATCGAGGCTCAGCTCGCCTAGGGGCACGTCGCTGGCGTACACCACGAGCCGGTCCTCGCCGTAGGGCGGGGTCACGTCCAGGCGGAACACGTCGCCCGGGCCGGGGATCGAGTAAACCAGGCCTCCCTTGAACAGGCAGTCCTGGCGCACCCTGTTGGGAAGGAGCTGGAATATCTGCCCGGTGGCGGAAAGGTCCACTATGCGGCCGTAGAAGTCGCGGTTTCCCTGGATGAAGATGCGTATGGACTCGCCCTGGCGGTAGCTCTTCTTGTCGGTCCAGACCCGGACGGTCAAGGGCCCGGCGTCGGGCGGGGGCAGCGGCGCGGCCGACGGCTTGGGGCGGATGTCGTAGGCCACCTCCGCCTTTATCCAGACGTGGTAGCGGGAGTTGTTCTCGATGCCGAAATCCTTGGACTCCAGTATCCTCACCTCCCCCTCGGCCTTTGCGAACACGAGGTCGGCCCGGGTCTCGAAATCCTTCACCCAGGTCTGGGATGAAATGTAGGCGCCCGCCCCTTCCAGGGCCTGCCGCCTGGCCTCGGCGAAGGCCTGGGCGCGGCTTTCCTCGATGGTGGCCTTTTCCGAAAGCTGCACGAAGCCGTCCGCCTCCTGGATGCAGGTGTGCCTGCCCTCAGCGGCGGGGGGGGGCGGCGGCGTATCGTCCGCGCGAGAGGGGCCGGAAAGGGGAAGCGCCAGAAGAAAGGCCGACAGAAGGAAAAAGGCGAACGCTTTTGTCGAAGATGGCTTCATACCATCCCTCCCCTATTTCGAGATTTCGTGTTGCCGGCCGCGGGCCGGGGCTTTGGGGGGCGCGTATTTTCCGCCAACGAAAAAAGGGCCTGCGGAACCCTCCGCAAGCCCTTCTTCCGAAAGTGGTAGCGGGGGATGGATTCGAACCACCGACCTTCGGGTTATGAGCCCGACGAGCTACCAGACTGCTCCACCCCGCAGCGAATTGTTTCTTATAGGTTGCCGCGCCCGGATTGTCAAGCGATAATTGAATGGCAATAAACGGGTGCGCGGGGGGCGGATTCGAACCGCCGACCTCCGTGATTGAACGGGCGAGCTGCCAGGCTGCTCCACCCCGCGCGTAAAGCGCCTTTCTTCATGGAGCCGTCCCAAAAATGGAGCGGGACAAAAGGCCGCGCCGATGCCCCCCCGCCATCCAAGCCGTCAACATGGGGGACGGCTTGTAAAATCTCCGCACAGTATACCCCAGGGAGCGGGCGCCGGCCAAGGCATCCTCGCCGCCTTAGCTGTATCTTCCGCTACACCCTACCCGGCGGCACGGTATGTGCATAATCAAGACATGAAAAGGCCGGGGCCCGTAAAAACGGCCCGCACGGCAAACGGCGGCGGGGAGGGCCTTCATGCCCTTCCCCAAGGCATCCTGGAAAACGATGAAAAAGCGTCCTCCTATCGAGATTGGCTCTTGACTTCATAAGTGAACACATTTAAATTTAATAGCAATTAAAAAAAGGAGCCAGCGCCCGTGCCGAAAATCGCCCGGAGTTCCGACGAAATCGAGCTTGTCCGCGACAGCATCGTCCAGGGGGCCATCGAGCTCATCGTGGAGGAGGGCCTGGAAAACTTCTCCATGAACCGGCTGGGCGCCCGCATGAACATGACCGGGGCCAACCTCTACAATTACTTCGACGGCCGCGAGGCCCTGATTCTCGCCATACACAAGAAAAGCTTCCGGGCGCTCCACGACGAGATGGCCGAGGCCGTTTCGTCCGAAAGCGCCGCCCTTGCCCGCCTGAAGGCGCTCGTAAAGGCCTTCGTCACCTTCGGAACCCGAAACGCCAACATCTACGAGCTTCTATTCAACGCGCCCCGCCAGAAATTCAAGGACTACCTGGGGACTCCCCTCGAGGAAATGGCCCGCGACGAGTACGCAAGCTCCCTAAACGCCCTGTTCCTGGCGGCCCGCATCGTGGGCGAGTTCCTGGAAACCCGCGTCGAGAGCGGAGGGGAGCGGGCCCATTTTCTCACCATCAAGCTTTTGAGCGAGGTCCACGGGATCATTTCTCTTTACAACTCCGGGGTCCTGTTCGACATCACCGAGGAGCCCGAGGTCACCCTGGACGCCGTGGCCGATGCCGCCGTGGAGTCCCTGGCAATCGCCTGACGCTCCAACCTGCAAAATCCCCAGGAGAAAGAAGAGGCTATGGACCCTTTTCGACCCGACCGGGCCCTGGCCGAGCGGGCCGTGGCCCTGACCTCCGGCATCGTTTCGGACTGCGGGGCGCGCCTTGCCGGCAGCCGCGCCAGCAGGAAGGCCGCGGGGCTCCTTGAAGGGGAGCTTGCGGCCTGCTGCGACCGGGTCTCGGTGGAGGAGTTCTCCATCCACCCGGATTCCTTTCTCGCCTTCATGAAGTTCTACGCCGCAACCTACGTTGCAAGCCTCGTTTTCTTCGTACTCGGCGGATTTTTCATCCACGCGGCGGCCATTCTCCTTCTCACCGGCACGATGATGTCCCTAAGCCAGTTCGTCTTCTACCTCGAGTTCTTCGACCCCTTCTTCAAGCGACGCTCCGGATTCAACGTGGTGGGCGTCATCGAGCCCGCGGGCGAGGTGCGCCGCCAGGTTCTCGTTTCCGGGCACCACGACAGCGCCCGGGAGTTCAAGTTCCTTGCGTCCCGCTGGCAGAAGCTCTACGCCCCCCGCATAACGGCCGGCGTTCTCTGCTACCTCGCCCTCACCGCGGCCGCCCTTGCATGGGCCCTCTTCCGGCTTCAAACCGGCGCCGACCCGGGCTTCTCCCGCTGGATGCTCCCGCTCGGGCTCGCGGGAGCCGTCTTCGTGGTCCCCTTCTACTTCTTCCTCGGGGAGCAAGGCACGCCCGGCGCGGGGGACAACATGATCGGAAGCGTCATGGCCGCAAGCTTGGCCGGAATATTCGGCCGGGCCAAAAAGGATGGCGCCCCCCTTCTCGCCCACACCCGCATCGTGGCCGCAAGCTTCGACGCCGAGGAATGCGGCCTGCGCGGCGCGCGGGACTTCGTAAAAAGGCACGCCGCGGAGCTTGCCGCCGCGCCCGTCTCGGTCTTGAACATCGACAGCATTTACGAGCTTGACGAGCTCAAGTTCCTGACCTCGGACCTAAACGGCTTCACGCCCCTCTCCCGCCGCATGGCCGGCCTTTGCCGCGACACGGCGGAGGCCCTGGGCCGCAAGGCGACGCTGAACCCCATGGTGTTCGGCGGAGGGGCCACGGACGCCGCGGAGTTCGCCAAGAAGGGCATCGAGGCCACCTCGCTTCTCGCCATGTCCACCAAGCACGTCCGGGAAAACCTCGTCTACCACACCCTCGCGGACACCGCCGACCGCATCGAACCCGAAGCCGTCCTGGCCGGGCTCGACATCGCCTACCACTTCATCCTTCTCACCGACCGCTCGGTCGCGGACCGCTGATACCGGATTGCGTTCAAAGGGAGGATCGCGGGGGGAGGGGAAACCCTTTTGAA